>JABGOW010000123.1:0-2399 GCA_018645275.1 Verrucomicrobiota bacterium | reverse complement strand
CTGGGGCTCGTGCCCGGCACGAGGCTATATGCCATGATTCCATCGGTGCCGGTGGTGATCTTCTGGAGATGCCGTTTACGGTAGTAAGATAACCCATCCACGGTGAGGGTAAGTACCTCGTCGGTGGCACCTGCGTCTCTGAGCGGCGAGCCCTTGCCGAGGAGTTCGCTCAGAGGAAGCGCGCCTTGCTTGCGCCATGCCGACCATCGGCCCAATGCCGACCTGCGGGACCACCTGCTATAGTGAGAAGCAGGGCTCTGCTTGTCAATCGCCTTCCTGACGACTTCCTCGGGACCTTCTTCAGCATCCTTCATCTTGCGTGAGTACACAATCCACCCTTCGGGGGCATTCCCCGTCACCCACCAAGCCGTGGCAGCAATAAAGACCAGGGCAAGTGCCAGGATTCCAGCGAAGAGAACCATATCGCGGGGTCTGCGTACCTCTAGGTGGATCGTCTTGGTAGTCTTCTCCCGGTTGCCCTCGAAATCCGGAACGCCTTCGGCCTCATAGCGGAATGCGTAGGCCCCGAGCTTGTCCACCTTGAAGCCACCTGGGTTCTCAACTGGGCTCCAGGCGGCGCCACCGGGACGGCGAACAGACCACTTCTCTCTGAAGATATGTTCACCACCATTCTCGTTGACAAGTCGCACCATACGACCAGATGTGTCTCGCCTACCAGCAAGCATGAGCTTCGAGACGGATTCCTTGCCGGCCTTGATCGACAGCCCTGAACCGAGGGGGGGAGCAGTTAGTTGCAGCTCTGCGGTGCATACCTGCGTGGACCCGTCGTCAAGTGTGACAAGTGCCTGCACCGTGGCTTTGCCACGACGCATAAACTTGTGTGCCACCGAGATGCCATCGGCCCTCTGCTCCAGGCCCGGAATCGTCCATCCAACAGAGCGGATGTGCTGCAGCGTGGCGGCGGTGGTCGCCGCCCTGAACAAGATCTGGTCGTTGAAGCGGTATGTCGGTTTCTGCGGCTCCACGGCGATCTCCACACGGTCTGGCACGACCTGGATGGTAACCAGCGGCGACTCAACGCGAAGAGCTGATTCCGAGAGAACCACCTCTCCGCGTGCCTGGATCGCTACCTTGCCAAGAATGGGGAATGTGAAGCCATCCTCCGGGTTACCAGCAGGCTTCAAGGGCTTTCCGTCGTCATCCAGAAACTCCCAGGCAATGCCTACGACCGGGCCTTTTGCCTCAGCAGTCGGGGTGAGGATCTTGCTGACGGGCTGACGATAGCCTTCTGGGGGACGGAAAACCGTGAGCTCGCTACGAAGAACAGCGATCGAGCGACTAGCCTTGCATGCATCACCTTGCGGTAGGCTTTCGGCTTTCGCGACAATCTGAAGCTTGGCGGCCGGTTCCTCCAGGATCAGTTCTACGCTATCGGCCTGGAACGGCTTCTTGTAGCCATCAATCAGGAATTGCGGATTGCGGTAGCGCCCCGGGTCACGGATGGAAAAGACGACCTTTTCGCCTTGGTAGACGCGCTTCCCCTCAGCGGGCGAGGCGATCTGTAGATTGGTGGGTTCCAGGGCCATGACGTTCACCCTTGACCGGGCCTCGAATCCATTCAAGTCCGTGGCGTTGCATACGACGGTGTATTGGGTCTCCTTAGGGAACCTGTAGAGTGCCCGGATTCCCGTCGTCTCGTTGGGGTCGCTCTCGAGGCTCCAGCGAATCGTCCCGTCCGTGAACGCCGTGTGATTTCGGACACTGAACGATACAGCCTCTTTGACCAAGACGATCCCATCCTCGGGACCATCGATCTCCAGGCGCGCAGCCTCCTTGACGGTCAACGGCAATGTCGCGGAGAAGCGTCTCGTGCCGCCGTGCCTGGATCTCGCGGAAACGGTGACCTTCTTGTCGCCCGGAGTGTCAAAACGAGAGACGACACGATGTCCTGGGACTTTGTCCTTATCAATCTCCCAGACGATGTCCTGGAACTCGTCGGGACTGGCCAGGGCGAACTCGACTGGCAGAACGGTTCGGACGGTAACGTTGGCAGCGGGACGCGCGACCTGGAGCACAGGTACTTTCACGATGGTCAGGTCCAGTTCGGCACTGACAGTCCCAAGGGAGGAGACTCCTTCCGCACGCACCTTGTGTGCCCCAGCCGCAATGAAGCTGTGCTCGAAGGGCACTGTCCCCCGGTTTCTGACCGCGATCTCGCCAGCTTCCTTGCCATCGACCACGAGCCGTAGTTTGGAGATTTCGCCAAGTAGTTGGAGCTCCATCTTGACGGGTTGCATGTCGGCCCAGATCGGTTGCTCCATTGGAGCGAAGGCGACAGCGGTCTGGACCGGGCGGATCCGCACTTGCTGGTTGGTACTGAGCGGGCGGGCGTCCTTTCCCTTGTACTTGCTCGTGGCCGTCACGGTTACGACAGTCTC
>JABGOW010000063.1 GCA_018645275.1 Verrucomicrobiota bacterium | reverse complement strand
TCCTTCGTGCGCCGGCTCGCCCTGCTCATCCTCTCTGCCAAGCATCACTCATGCATGCGCGGAACTATTACAGCAACGACCAATACTCTAGACGGGATGGAGTTATTTGTATTGCATGCAGGCGACAGAATTACCCCCATATCGACTGCTTTGTTGTATAGATGCGACAAGGAGTTGTTGTATGAGCCATCAAGCCAGAATCGCTATCTGCTCCCGTATAAATCGCCCCTAAATCATCCTTCACGGAATTGTGTAGTCACCGTCTTCTCCTGCGGGTATATGGGTACTTACTCGCCTTTCGGGGTTCTGAGACCTGCATGCGGTGCCAGTTGTGGCTCCCTTACAGGGAGCAATGCTCTCAGAAGGCAACAATACCCAGCCATTCTGGCTGGGCTGGTATGTTGGTCCCCGTTGGGGACGTGGAGTTGGCTCCCCTAAGGGGAGGAATATGTCAGCCGGGGGTGTAACCCCCGGAATATTACATAGAAGAGAAGGCGTTGCTCCCTGACGTGTCAGGCGAAGCGTAGCGAAGACTGAAGGGGAGCCACATGGGGTGCAGCAACTACACACTTCCGTGAAGAGCCGAAATTTCTTCGTTTCACAATGTGTTGGTGCCTTTCACCAGCTCAATGCGTTTGAGAACCCGGGCCCCTTCCGGGCTGGCGAGATTGATTTTCCGTTTGGTTCTAGTGTCAGTAAGAGAGATGGCGAAGGTTGTGATGCTTGACCACTCCAGGGGTCTGCTATTTTCGATTTTGTTTCGCCCCTGTTCGAAGTCCGTGGCTTCGATGAGGATGGTCTGAGGCCCATTGCCGCTGACCTTGCGTTCATGATGGAATTTGCCGATCGCTATGTCGGGATCGCTGTATCGGCCATCGACATCCAGTCTGAGCAGGAGTTCTTGCCCTTGCTTGAGGTCCAGGGTGATGGCGAGTTTGTTTCCCGGGGTGGTGTCGAGCTCAGGGTCCTGGAATTTGTAGGTTCTAAAGCCAGGTTTGCCACGGCTGCCCCAGTTGGCCGTGCCCTGGGAAAAGTCGTCGATGAGACCTGATTTTGGCAGATGGTCGAAGGCCGTGAGGTCAATGTCACCAGGAATGTGGGTGTGCTCGGTTGAGTTCAGCACAAAGGTGCTGATATTTCCTTTTTCCAGTGGTTGCTCTGCGGGCAGACGATAGCGACAAAGGGCGAAGGTATAGAGTGGCAGCTTTGGGTGCACCGGCAACTCGGCTATCCATGTGTTCGCCTCCTGGGTGGTCTCGGCTTGTTTCCAGAAGCGGGTAATCGGATTGGGGCCGTAGCTGTAGTAGATCTCAACGCCCTTGAGTCGCTCCTGCTGCTCGGGCGTCACAGTGAAGCGAGCGATACTCTTCTCTATCTTGAAGGTGGTGGGTGGTGTGGAGGGGATGTGCTGCTCCACACCGGCAAGGTATTGCTTGAACCATTGGTTGAGCACAACCCACTGCTCAGGTCCCGGGCGGTGGCCGACATGCATGTTGCAGGTCACCCGCCAGTTGTCATGAGGCAGCAGGTCCATGGACTGGTAGATACGGTCTAGAGTGGCGTATTGGTCATTGGACGAGGTGACGAACAGGACGGGCACGGTGACATGCTTCCAGTAGGCACCGGGGTCCAGCGTCTTTTTATGGAGCTTCAAATCCCCGATCTCATGGGTGTCCGCTCCAAAGTCCATGCCGTCGTAGTTTTGATACAGGTTGGCCGTGCCCCCGATAAAGGGCGCCACTGCCTTGAGACGCGGGTCGATGGACGTCAACGAGGTGATCATGCCCCCCATGGAATAGCCGGCGAAACCAAGTTTGTCGGGGTCAACTTCAGGTTGCTGCTCAAGAAAGCTGAGCGCACGGCGTCCCGCAAGGGAGAGCAGGAACCAGTTCGAGTTCCGGGGACTGAATATGGGATCTACGCTGTGTTCATCTGGATGAAAGCTGTATTTGAACTCCTCGCGCAGGGCGTGGGGGTAAAAGCGCCCATCATGGGTGGGATCGACTTTGCCCCAGTTCGTTCCCCAGGTGTTGTCGGGATCGAGTTCCGTTTCCAGCGGACGTCCCAACCAGTTAATGTCCACAGTGGCGAAACCCTGGGTGGCAAAGTAATGGCCGCGGCTGCGTTGGGCCTTCTGCCCGCCGCCGTGGCTCCAGACAAAGGCGGGGTTTCTCTCGCCGTTCTCCGGGAAACAGTAGTAAGCGGCAATGCGGGCATCGCTGCCTTTGAACGTGCCCACCTTAAAACTGATGAGGCGCGAGACCACGCCATCCTGCTTCCATTCTTGGTGGATCTTGACCTCGAGATCTTCCTGCCGAGGATCGTAGTCTTTCCAGAGTTCAAGCGCCGTTTGCGGAACCTCGGAGGCCTGGGTGTAAGGTATGAGGCTCTCCTCTTTTGCCGAAGCAGTGAAACAAGTCGCCAGAAAACTTACGGAAATCAAAGCCGCTGTGGCGGTGACTTTATTGGTCATGGTTCTCTCTTTTGGTTTAAGTCACTAAATCCTAGAGCTGCTTGCGGTTGTCCGGCAAATCAAGCAGCAGTTTGGGGTTATCCTTGCTCCAGTAGTGCAAGCCGAGGGCATCGTAGCGCTTCAACTGGAAGGGGATGAGAACCTGGTCGCGGTAGTCCGGCCAGCTCAGGATGCTCGGGGCTTCAAGTTTGCCACCACGCCAGATGCGCTCGGAAAAGCTAGCCAACCGCGGATAGGTGCGATCGCCGAAGATCTGCATGGTCGGAATCTTCTCGCTCCATGTGCAGGCAATCGCGCCAACGGCCAGTTTGCGGGTATCTTCCGTTACGCCTAACATATCGCCATAGGGATCCCAGTTGTAGACTTGAGCTGCTGACAGTGGCTTAGCCCATCCGCCCTTTAGATTCTTCATATCGAAATAGGTCCAATAAGCCGGGGACATGATAAAGGGCTGCTTCTTCATGTTCAGTGCTTCATCGACCGTGTGTTTCATTCTTTTCCACCAGTAGTTTTTGCCGTACCGCCACCACTGCACCACCGACTCTTTGTCATCCAAGCCGTGCATAAAGATGTCGTCCCATACAATCGGCGTCTTCTTCAGATCCTTTTTGATAAAGGTCGTAATGTCTGTGGCAAAATCGAGTAGCTCGGGATCCGTGTATAATTCTGCTTTGGCTCCGTAATTCACCTCATCAAAGCCGATGTGGATGTACTCGGAATCAAACAGCTCGTTGATCTCGGCCAGTACCGTTTTTGCGAAGTCACGCCCCTTCGCATCGCCGCGCAGCGCGTATTTCTTATCCTTCACGTCTTTCGGATGATTCAATTCAGGATAAGCCCGTATGGCCGCACCCATATGCCCGGGCATGTCAATCTCGGGAAAAATCGAGATATACTGGCTCTTGGCATAGGCGACGATCTCCCTGACTTCTTCCTGCGTCAAGAATGTGGCAGGTGCATTCGCATCCGTTTTGTTGCCGATCGCACCGATCGTCGTCAGTTTGGGATAGGCCTTGATCTCAATCCGCCAGCCCTGAACGTCGGTCGCATGCAGATGCATCGTGTTGAGCTTGTGCATGGCCATGCTGTCAATGATCAGCAGCAATTCCTCTTTGGTGCGGAAATGGCGGGAAATGTCCACGTGCAGGCCGCGCATGCGATCCATGGATGGTTTGTCGTTGATGCTGAGCGCAGGAACCTTCAGTTCAAGCCCGGCTTGGACCGTATCGCCGTAGACGGCGGGCGGCAGCAGCTGGAGCAGCGACTGCACGCCATAGAACAAACCCTGTTCGGTCTTTGCAGAAATGGTGATTGCGTCGGCGCTGCTTTCCAGGCGGTAGGCATCGTTTTCACTGAACGCCACCGCATCACCGGCAACCTTCAAAAGAATGGCCGTTCCTTTTGTAGATCCTCTTCTCCTGAGGACAAGGCCAGAGCTTGTACGAAGCCGCTGCTGCAGATAGGCCGCGCAATTTTTGGTTTCTGCGGCTTGAGCAATGATGACGGTCTCTTTGGTAATGACAAACGGGCTGCCCGCGTTGGCCTTCACCTCATAGGGCATCGGTACAATGCCGAACCCGTTTTCCGGTGCCCGCTCAGCCGCAAAACCACTCACGATACTCATAGATAACACCACTCCTGTAATCAATCGCTTCATCATTATTGTTCTCCTGTTTTTATTCGTGGTTCTGTCAAAAGTTTCTCGTCTATTGCCTATCTAACTGTCTTCTCTGTAACGGGTTGCCAGTATCTGAACTGTCTCCCCCGTTTTCCTGTCATTTCGGTTGACGATAGCGGCGACGAGAATGGCAGACGATTGAGAGAATCTCTACTCGTTATCCGCTCTCGTCGCCGTTCTCGTTCACCGCTCTCATGGATGCTGCTCATTTCTCTGCTCGTTGCGCTCACACCAGGCATGGAGCATCGTGATGACTCTCACTTGCGTTGCCTTTCCCACCGCAACTCGTGATTCCGTGGTTTCATCTCTGGCAGCCATCAAGTCCAGCATCAGCAGGGTTTGATAGGCGTGCTCCTGCGCTGTCTTCATAAAGCGATTCTGATCGGCCACGGTCTCCCGCCCATGGCCCTCAGCAATGTTCAAAACTGTCCCGGTGGTGCTCGTGTCCAGTTTCCGCTGAACACGACTCCTCGGCGCCAACTCCTCAATGAACTGCTGAATCCACCGGACGCCATCCAGCGACACCTGGTACATGTCGAGGGCTACAAAAGGAAACTTCGAGGCTCTGTATCGTGCGTGCTCCTCCCGGACAGCCCGGGAAATACTGGCCCTTTTCATGCCCAACAGCATCCCGCGTATCCGCCAGAGGTTCTGTGTTCCGACCGTGTGCGCGGATTCATCCATCACGTACCTGCCTAGGCAAACATCGAGGGTGGCCGCGCATTCGTGAGTCGAACCAATGGCGACATCCAGATAGTTCGCACGTGCTGCCGAACCCGCAGGCTGCCCGTTCCCACGCATCAAATTCACGCCTATGCTCTCCATCGCTCGATCCAAATGGTCCAATGCCACAATTGTGTATGCGGCGTTTGCCAACATATCGGCGCACAAACTCGCCGTCTCCAGATAGACCCCGTAGATGTCGAGTCGCTCGTGCGGCAGCTTCTGGTGCGCTTGTTCTCTCATGCTCAGCCTCATTTCGGTCTACGAGAGCGGCGACGAGAATGGTGGACGATTACGAGATTCTTTTACTCGTAATCCGCTCTCGTCGCCGTTCTCGTTCACCGATTCCCATCTTTCATCCGTTCCCGTTCAATTTTCTAACGCTACAGGTCAACCCC
>JABGOW010000291.1 GCA_018645275.1 Verrucomicrobiota bacterium | reverse complement strand
GTGCATGTACTCGACAGCCCCCCCCTGACACCCTATCCTGATGCGAACCACTTAGGAGTCAACCACTAGAATGCGCGCCTTCTTCAGTCCCAAGGGACACCTCTCCGTGTCTCGCCCCCTCGCGATCGTCATGAATACGATGAATCTGCTCGCACCGACCCTCCTTCTTGCGGCACTTACGCTGGCGGCTACCGCCAAACTCGGAGATTTCTCACACGAGATCCGTAGGTTTCTGATGCAATATGCCGTTGCATTGGCCGCGATCGCCCTGGCTATTCGCGTCGCATGGGGTATCTGCATTGGTGCAATTAGTGCCAAGAACTAGAATTCACCATGGCTCGCCGTAAAGCACGCAGCCTAGCGCGCGATCGCACTTGAGAGAGAGAACATGGGAAGCATCACCGCTAGCGTGATCAGCAGCACGAAACCACCCACGACCAACAGAAGCACGGGTTCAAGTAGCGCAAGGGAACGTGCCAGGAAGCGATCCCAATGGGCCTGACAGCGTTCAGCAGCACGGTCAAGAAGGTCAGCCAGACTGCCACTTGCCTCTCCAACTTCCACCCAACCCGGCAGTAGGTCGGCCAAGGGCGTGATCCGGCGCAATGTATCAGCCAATGTCGCACCGTGCCGCAGCCCCTCGGCTTCTACATCTGCAAGCGATTCCACCCAGAGACTCCCCGTGGAACGCCCGGCATGCGAAACGCCCTCCACAAGCGGAATGCCCGCTCGCACCAGAATTGCCAGCGTCCTCGAGAAACGAATGGCCACGACCAGTGCATACCCCCGCCCAACGAGCCAGAGGCGAAAGATCCGACGATCAAGGCGAATCCTCAACTCAGGCCGTGACCGCAGATGGTGAAGCCATCCGAAGAGCAACAGAACGACACCTCCAAGCGCAAGCAATCCCCAAGGCCAGAGACCATTTCCAATGGCCAGCATGATTCGCGTCAGTAGCGGCATTGAAGCCGAGAGCCCCCCCATCAGCAGCTGGGTCCGCGGCACAAGAAAACCCAGCATGACGATTGCCACCACAACACCAAGTCCAAGTACAATTGCGGGGTAGATCATGGCGTGCGAAATCTGCTCTCGCATGCGCTCGTGCTCGTCGATGAAATCAGCCAACTGTACCAAGACAGACTCAAGCGCGGCTGCACGCTCCGCAACCCCAATCGTAGCCACCTCAAACCGTGAAAGTTCTGCGCGGGAGTCCGAGAGCGCCTGCGCCAGCGACGCGCCTTCCCGCACATGATCCCGTACCGTGCCCAGGATCCCCTCAACACCCCGCATTTCCGGCGTCTTGATAAGCGTATCCAGTGCCGACACCAAGGGAATGCCCGCGGCAAGCAGCGCCGACAGTTCGCGATAAAGAACACCGCGCATCTCAGATGATATGCGCTTGGCGCGAGTTCCGGAGACCACGAGTCGCTCGACAAGAATGCCATCGCGTGACAGGCGTTCTCGTGCGGCCTTTGGGTGCATGGCTTCGACAAGCCCCTTGCGCGCGGACCCGGAAACCGTATATCCCTTGTATTCGAACGTCTTCATATTGACGTCGAGCTGAGAATCTCATCAATGGAAGTAGTACCGCTCAAGATCTTGAAAATGCCGTCATCCGTTAACGTGGGCAGCTTGTCTCCCATCGAGACCTGACGCAGTTCGTCCAAACAGCATTGTCCCTCGCGAATGCGCTCCTGCAGGCCAGGCGTGACCGTCAGCAATTCGAAGAGCCCAACCCGGCCGCGGTAGCCGCCTGTACACTGATCACACCCCACAGCACGCCACACCGCCTTGCCTGCGAGCGGAGCCCAAACATCTCCATACGTGCGAACATCAGACTCAGAGACCACATACGGAGCACGGCAATGCTCACACAGCTTGCGAACCAGTCGCTGCGCCAGAATGCCCCGCAGGCAGGAGGCTAACAGGTACGGCTCTATCCCCATGTCAATCAATCGAACAATCGCACTTGGGGCATCATTCGTGTGCAGCGTGGTAAATACTAAATGCCCCGTCAAGGAAGCCCGAATCGCGATCTCAGCAGTTTCCGTATCGCGCGTCTCCCCGACAAGGATAACGTCGGGATCCTGTCGCAGGATGTGTCGGAGACCACTCGCAAAGGTCAACCCGATCTTGGACTTCACCTGAATCTGACCGATATTGTCCAGTCGATACTCAATCGGATCCTCAATCGTGAGGATGTTTCTGCGAGACGAATCCAACGCCCCCAGCGCCGCATACAGTGTCGTCGTCTTTCCAGATCCCGTTGGTCCCGAAACGACAATAATGCCGTTCGCGCCGCCCAATAACCCACGAAAGCGATCTTGGCACGCTGGCTCCATGCCCAGATCCAGTAGTGGGAGCAGCGTGCTGCTCTTGTCCAACAGCCGCAACACCACCCGTTCACCCTCAGCGACGGGCACCGTCGAGACGCGCACATCGACTTCACGCTCCCCCACCCTGACGCGGGCCATACCATCCTGGGGCAATCGACGCTCTGCAATGTCCATATGAGCCATCACTTTGAGGCGCGAGACCAGAGACTGCACAAGCGTTGCCGGAGGAGAGGGTTGCTCATAGAGAAGGCCATCTACGCGGTAACGGATGCGAAGCCGATCTTCGAACGGCTCAACATGAATATCGGACGCACGCTGCTTGAAAGCATCAAGAAGAATGAGGTTGATGAGCTGCGTAACAGGCGTGTCGTTGGCGACCTGGAGGAGATCATCCACCTGACGGCGACTCTCGGTCGCCCCCGGCACGTCCACCAAGTCGTCAATAAAATCGGAGGGGGAGTTGTCCTTCCTGAAATATCCTCGCTCGATACAGGATAGAACAAGTGATCGCGGGGCCAGCAGCGGGCGTAGCTCCAAACCGGTGAGCACAGAGACATACTCCTGCTCATTGACGGCATCAGGATCACTGACCAGAAGGCAGGCAACGCCATCACGCCGAATGGGAAGCAGGGCATTCTCTCTCGCCCACTCCACCGGCAATTGGGCGAGCAAGTCAGAATCCAGATCGGCATCATCCACAGAGAGCACCGTTTCCAGCCCATACTCGACACCGAGCCTTTTCAGGCCGGAGCTATCGGAAGCCAGTGGTGCGCCTGCCGGATCAGTCGCCATCTTTTTTGAGTCCTGTCTTGTCTTCCCACGCTTCGCGGATCGCATCCGCCGCCGCCGTCTCACTGACGACAGTAGGAGTCACGAAAATCAATACATCCGTACGTTCTGAGGTCGTCTCCGTCCGTCGGAAGAGCCAACCGAGCAGTGGGATTGAGCCCAGAATCGGGACCCGTCTTTTGCTCTCTCGCTCATCTTGCCGCGTCAACCCGGCAATAACGATGGTCTGACCGTCATTGACAGAGACCGTCGTTTCGACCTGACGCTTTGCAATCGTTGGCGCGAACTGCGTTCCATCAGGACCATCGTCAATCACAGCCTCAATGCTGGGACTGAGCTCCATCCGAACCCGCCCGCCAGGAATCACATGGGGCGTGATCTTGAGCTTCACACCCACATCCATGCGCTCGATGTTCTGAATGACATCGCGCGACGTTCCGCTTCCTCCCTGAATCTCAGACTTCAGAATGGGATAGTCGTTCACCACGCTGACGTTGGCCTCCTTGTTATTCTGGGTCTGCAGAGAGGTCTCAGAGACAACCTTGAACCGCGAGTTCAGCTTCACCGCATTGAGATTGAAGATCCCCGGATAGCCAACTTGCACGCTACCATCCGAGGCCAGAGATGAACCTCTGGAAACCCCAACACTCATGCCACTGGGAAAAGCGCCAGACTGAATTCCGCTCAGCAGCGTACTCGCACTATCGCCCAAGCTGAATCCGCCCTGAACAACACTGTCTCCGACTGAAGAGGGGGTGTTCACGGCAGCAAACTCCACGCCAAGTTGAAAGCCCTCCCCATTGCTAATCTCCATAATGAGCACATTGATGTGAACCTGATCCGGAGCCACATCGAGCTGCTCAATGAGCCGCCTGACGACATCGAAATCACCCGGGCTGGCATCTACCAGCAAGGCATTGCTGGAAGGGCTCGCCTGAATGGCAATGTTGCGGGCCGAGGGAGACTTATCCTTCTCCACACCAGCCTTTTGAGCCAGCAGAGCATTGATGTTCGTTGCCGCTTCCTCCGCCGAAAGGTGATGCAGAAATATGGCATTCAGCCGTCCCCGACCAGATGGAACATCGACATCCATCTTCTCAATAAGTCCTCGCAGCGATTCGACCTGCGCCATCGTACCCACAACAATGAGGCTGTTCGAGTGGGGCGCGGCCACCACGGAGGCCGTACGACTCTCGCTACCCGCGCCAGGCGCGGTTCCGAGGCGCTTTCGCAACTTCTCGGCACGCGTAGCATGCTCCTCCAGCGCGGCATTAAGCTGTGTGGCCATATCGCCTGCACTCGCAAAGGAAAGAGGCACGATCTCCGTAATGCGAGTCATCCCTGGTAGGTCGACCTCTGCGATAAGCGCCTCGATCCGCGCAATACTCTCAACCGTATCCGTGATAATGAGCTGGTTTGTTTCATCAATGGCACCGACCCCACCGAATGCTCCATCGCCGCCCTTCGATTCCAAAACCTTCTTCAGCTCGGCCGCCGAGACATGCTGCAAACGGATGACCTTTGTGATCACGCCAAACGGTGGCGTTTCAGAATGGGGGCCGACGACGGGAGCCAGCGGTGTGGCCCGCGAGACCAGCGACACAACTCGAAGCAAATTCCCATCTTCAACAACGGAACAATCCACAGACTTAAGGATCGAAAGAAAGAGCGGATACACCTCATCGAGACGGACATCAGGCGATACCACCGTAATCTTACCCTCGATGCCATCCCCAACAACGAAGCGCTTACCAGTGAGCTCGCCAACGAGCTTGACGAAAGCCTGAACTTCAACGCCATCAAAGGTAAAATTGACAACGCCCTCCGCCTGCCGCCCTGAGGCCCCAATGCCCTGCTCAACCCCGGACAGGTTCATGGCAAAGACTGCACAGCCAATGGCCAGAAGTCGTCTCACTTCAAGATACCTCGCTTTGAACCCTCGATGAATGCGAGAAGCTGCTCGGTCGCCTCGCACGCCTCGAGAGATTCCCGAATCTCCTCGACGGCCTGCTGCGTTGAGAAGCCCTTCCGAAAGAGAATCCGGTGAGCCTTCTTGAGCATCTCACGTGACGCAACGTCAATTCCCCTACGTTCCATTCCAATCACATTGACACCGCGTACACGAGGCGGATGCCCGTCAACCAGCATGAACGGCGGGCAATCCTTGACGATCTTCGAACAGGCG
>JABGOW010000040.1 GCA_018645275.1 Verrucomicrobiota bacterium | reverse complement strand
GGATCACTCAACACGGCAGGACGACAAGGAAAATGGCGGAGAGGGTGGGATTCTCCGCCCAGCATCCTTATTTAGCTGTCGCAATCCTCTGCTTCCTCCTTGTTTAGAGTGGGTTGCAGTTTCTCTTGAAAGAGGCCAGCGCTGTCGGCAACATGGCATTTATGGGCAAATATAGGGCCCGAATGATAACACACAAGTAACTCTTTCCAGACCCTCTCCGCCATTTCGAGCGAACCACAAAGCCAAGCGCACGGCTCAAGATTGGCTGCCCGATGGCAAGCGCATCCCGCTTCAAAACGTACAGAGCGGATCTCTGCGCGATCTCCGGGAGTTCAGCGCCAGACCGAGAGAGGGTGCTGAGCCACGGAGTTTGCCTGATCAGCGAGGAGTGAATGGTGACGCACGTGTGCATCACGGCCCAGGCCACACTTTGGCAAGCAACCGGTTGCCTCAACTTGTCCACGCCGGTGCATTTCTGATGACCTACTGCTCCCAAAGCAGTCTGCAAGAAACTACCAGCGCATCGTTACCGACTTGTGGGAAGCTCGTTATGGAGTTTCACGGATAGCCCCATAGACAGTCAGCGGATCGAGATTTGGGTCCACTCCTGCCTTTTCGGCGACGTAGCGTGACTGACGATGCCTGGACTGCCACGACGGTCTTTGACGCGGCACACTGGTAACAGCTGAGACGCGCATTCACGCCTAGATGCGGGGACGGACTTCGGGACTGTCTCCACGGCATGCTCCCCGCCCTCCCCGTTGTGGTACATCCGAGCCGCAACTGCCGGGAACTGAATTACTCCGGGAAGGAGTTTGAAGCGAGGCCATTGAGACCTATTTTTAGTTCCTCAGAAGCTAGGGATCTCGATCCGAATACGAGTCGTCGACTCGTGACAGGAACTGCGGCCAGCCTCGCCGGGAGAATCACGGGAGGAGAGCGAATGGCACGGGAACACTCAGGGCGTGTAAAACGACGGCTTGCTGCGCTGCGCAGACGTTTGGGAGCGGAATTGACGTCGTGGGCTGTCAGAGATGTAAGCCGACTTCAGGACCAGCTCGATCAACTGCACGGCGGCTGATGGGGAGATAGGGGACCGACGGAATATGGTTTGTGGGCAGCAGCATTCTGAGAATGGGGTTTCGCCCTTTGATGCGCTTCGCTGCCTCGCGGAAAACCGTGGGGAAGCACTCACTGACGACGCGCTCACGTGTCTGATCGAGGCCGTTTTCTGCCCTGTGATACGTAGGCATCGCGACTGGATCCTCAATACGTATGTCTCCTTGGGGAAAGGAGGGGGCACCGGTAGCTCGGGACCCCATCACGGAGACACTGGCGAAGCAGGTCTGAGCGAAGGCGAGGCAGGCTCTGCGGTCTCCGGTGACTCAAGAGATCTCGGTCTGGAGGCCCCGGGCGGAACGCGCGCCCGTGGGAAAGGGTGGCAAAGCGATCTTGTCTATCAGCACGCCATTGCCGAACTGTGGAGCCGCTTCAGTCAGGCCCCCTCATCCAATCCCGCGACCGATGACAACGTGATTGAGGGCGATGAGACTGCCCAGCCGCCGGCAGCAGGTGAATCAGTCTGGGAAAAAGCCTGGCGTAAGCTCAGGGAACAGGACAGGCCAAGTCGTGATTCAGCGACCATAGGCTACCTCCGAACGGTTGCCGAAAACGAGCTGACAGCGTGGTGTGGAGGAGAGAGTACCGTCTATCGACAGCTTCGGAAGCGCCTCACCGATGCCCTACGATTGCCGGACTTCAAAACGCACGGCGGGAATCGACCGGCTACACGCATGGTGTCGCTGAGTAGCGTGCCCATGGATTCGCAGCCTAATCACTTGGGGCCTTCTGAGCTGTGTGCGGAGATTTATTTCGCCCCTCGCAAGGGAGGGAGCAAATACATGGCACAGCCGTTGCCGACTCCTCTCCAGATCGCGGACGTCATTCGCCAACTGCTCCGGACGCACAAAACAAGCCTGTCCATCGAGACGATCATGGCGTGCCTGATGCACGGGTGGGACTTGCGGGAGCCCCAAGCTACCCCGCTTCTGGGCGAAGAGCTCGGCGACGACCTCGATGGCAGGAAGCAGACCGCCAAGGCCGGGGGCAATAGGGGAACAATAAGGCCGGACCACACGCCCGGCCCCATCCCGGAGCTTCCGGCGGAAGCCCTTGCCGCAGCTATGGAAGAAGCAGTTGTAGAGCTCAACAACGGTCCACTTGACCCTCCGGCTGACGATCGTGGTCAGGGCAAACTCGGACGTCTCTTTATTGAATACTTCCTGTGGATGTCTCTTCCCGTCACTGGAACGGAATCGGGGTGGTACGGGATCGAGAAGTATGCTGAGCTCACTGGCTTCGGCAAAAGCACGGAGAATGCGAGATTTCGTCAGGACCTAGCTCCCATCGTGCGACAGGTAGTTTCGGAGTGCGACGCCGATCTGGACCATGATTTCGTGGCAGCGCTCTTCTTGCTCCGCGGGAAGTACCTGCACCGAAAACCGGAATTCGTCAGCTATACGCCCTTTGGATAGAGCAGAACACAGAGCCAATACGGACCACGCCACAACTGAAGCCTGCCGAAAAAATCGGCTTGAGCAAGGCGAAATTGAGTTATGTCTCCAACACAGCCCTTCCCTCACACAACACCGGGATGTCCAGGGGATTCGTCTCGGCTTCATAGCACGACACATTCCAGCCTTCAGCATGTTCGTGAGGCCATACGGCTGTGGCCGGACGCGAGTGAGGCCCCGGAGGTACCCACAGAGAGCACTCTCCGGCAGTTCTTAGCCTCTCCCGAGAAACTCGATCCTGATCTCGTCGACCAGATTCAAGGCAGCGTGAACTGTGCCCGTGTCCTTGAGAAACTCCGGCAGCAGCCAGTCTCTTCTGAGCCGCTTTCGTCCAAGGAAATGAGCTTCCTCGCGCAACTACGCGCGCGCTCATCTCGCCCCCAAGTCAATGGGCACGAGCCAAGGCACAGTGCACCGGATGGCGCCCTGATTGCTGCGGTCTGTCCCGCGTTTGGGCAAGTGTGGACCACGCGGAGTCGCGTTGAGGCCTGCTGGATCGGCGGGCGAATGGTCTCGCGGTGGACCTATCAGCCACAGAGTGTTGTGCTGGTTTCTGCAGGACAAGACGTGCCGTGGGACGACACCATCTTCCGGGCCTCTCCAGTCTCGCCGCGTGAGCTCTGGGGCGATGACATCCTCGCAGATGACGAGTTGGTTTTCCGGTTCCCGACTGGCGACGAGTTAGTAGCACATCTGTGGCTTGGGTACCCCGTCAGTGCTTGCCAACTAGCGGCTTGCATCGGCACACTTCCTGAGGAGGAGCAGGAGAGACTTGAGCTTGGGCTCGCAGCGACTGAGGAGAATCTGCCTTTGGCCCCCGAGGATGGTGCCGGACTGCCGTTGGATCCTCTTCGGGATGTCGAAGCGTTGCTCGCCCGGGAACGTCTTCAGGTGCGCGCAGGTTGGTTGCCGGCTACAGCAGATGCGCGCCGAGAATGGTGGGAAGAAAAGCCTGTCCAACCCGCCTTACCTGAACGCGTCACACTGGCTGTTGAGGCAAGGATAGAGCAGAACGTCGCTGAACCAATCGCACTAGCGGCAAAGCCCCCGGAACAGCGTGCCCAACGCATGTCGTTCGGGGTGAAGGGGGCAGAGCATCTTCTGCTGGAGGCATATCGTCAGACTAACGGGCAGCATTGGGGATTCATGGTTTTTGGTCCACAGGGCTGTTTGTCAGCTGATCTTGATGGGAGCATCATCACAACGTCACGAGCAGTCTCCGATCCCTTTGTCAACGGGCAAACACAGATGCCGCTGAGCGCACTGACGGATGGCTTCCGGGTTCGGCGCCCGGACGGGGCGTTTCTGTCCCTTCAGAGGAGGGACTCAGACGCGTGACCCCCCCAGCCAGAACATATGCTGAGCTTTTCAGGAACCTCCATGATGACCCCCGCAGCGTTGCACTTCTCCTTGACACTCAACTCGCTGTTCTGTTGGGCGCTCCCCCCGCAGATCCGGGGCTAGCTGGGCCGGTTATTGGGGAGGGGTTGGTACGCCTCTGGCTGTATGGCGACCAGTGCCCGGACGGCCTGGGCCAAGGCTTGGCGTCGTCATGTCCAGAGCGTGTCCACGACTTGTTCGAGCATCACTTGCTGTCGATCCGTCGCTCCCCTTTCCAGGGCCAGTGGCGACATCTCGGAGAAGTGAGTGAGTCGCTCGACGGTACGGACCAGAAGATATGGCAGTGGACGCTCGGACGAGTACAAGCCTTCCATGGATGCGATGGTGTGGTTGCGGTTGTCGGGGGCTGCGGAGAGGAGGAAGCGTTAGCCGTGCCGTTTGTCCTTGCTCCGGGGGAAACACGGGTTGGCAGCGTTCATGACAAGAGCGGGCGTGAGGTGGGCAACTGGAGTCGTGAACTCTCCCGCTTCTCGGAATGGGTCTCCCCCGGTGGGCGGTGTGTTGTGTTGAGCTGTGACTGTGGTCGGCACGCCGGGACACTCAAAGGCGGCAGTTTTGCTCTGGCTGTTCTTTTGGCGGGGGCCCGAGCGGTCAGCGAGATGGGTGACTACGAACCGTTGTCTGTCATGTGCACGGGTAGCGTGGCTGCCGGTGGTGCCCTCGAACAAGTCTCTGGGGTCCCAGCCAAACGCACACTGGCCAGGAGGATGAGGGTAGACCTGTTCGTCTCTCCCGGGGCAGGGGAGTCGTGCGGCGACTGTCTTGCTCTGCCCCCAGGGACCCCCGTGGAACGGTGCTTGGAGTTCATTGGGCATCGTCTCGATGATCTGGGGGCAATCGACCTTGATCCGCGCCGGGCATACGAACGCATACAGGATTTGAGTGAGGAGATACACAGAGCACTGGTCCCTCTGGAAAGAGCCAGCACACGTGTCGAGCGCTATGCCAAGGTCTTCAGCACGACTCCCGATGCCCCGTATTCCGCCGAAGGCGTCGTGCTTGTCCATCTATTGCGTGGAGCCATCGCCAACCACTCCGGTGATCCGGGGAAGGGACGTTCGTGCTTGGAGAAAGCAGCCGCCACAGCCACAGATCAACGGACGCCCCTCCGGTATGTCGACGCTGTTTCCCATTCCGTGGTCAGTTTGACGGACCTCGGGCTTTTGGACGACGCAGAACGCACGGCTCGGGAGCTTTGCCGTTGGGTTGACAACGAGTTGATGGGGTCGGCGAGTGATAGGCTACGCTGCCGGATGATTTCCCGAGGCGTGCTCGGAGGGCAGCCACTTCTACAGAAAGGCTTGCTGGATCCATCGATCGCCCGGGAATCCCTTGCCCTCTTG
>JABGOW010000561.1 GCA_018645275.1 Verrucomicrobiota bacterium | reverse complement strand
GAGAAATCGCCTTCCTCCGTTTGCGCAACAGCGCGAAAGCCCTAGCCTTCAAGAACCCCTTCCAACTTCTGCCGAGAAAGGCTATTCTGCCGGTCATGGCTGAAGACACACAGATCCGGGTGCTCCCCATCCAGGTGGCAAACAAGATTGCTGCCGGGGAAGTCGTGGAACGCCCCGCTTCTGTTGCCAAAGAGCTGATGGAAAATGCGCTTGATGCCGGGGCGACGCAGCTTGATGTTGCCGTTACGGCCGGCGGGCGCAAGCTTGTGTCGGTTAGCGATAATGGCTCCGGCATGTCGCGGGATGACGCCCTGCTGTCTATCGAGCGCCACGCGACCAGCAAAATCCACGATGTGGACGACATTGAGACGATCCACACACTCGGGTTTCGTGGGGAGGCCTTGGCTGCAATTGGGAGTGTCTCCCGTTTTCGGCTGACGACGTGCCGCCAGGGGGAGGTCGTGGGGTCTGAGATCATCATGTCCGGCGGAGCCCTTCAGGATGTGCAGGACATCGGATGCCCTCCGGGAACCGCCATTGAGGTGCGAGACCTCTTTTTCAATGTTCCGGCTCGCAGAAAGTTCCTGCGCAGCCAACAGACTGAGCTTTTTCGCATAAGGGATACGTTTACCATCCAAGCGCTCTCGCATCCTGAAGTGGGAATGAGCCTGACCATTGATGGGCGGGAGCTGCATCGACTCCCTGCGACTGAGAACTTGAATGATCGCCTCAGGGAACTCTTCAGTCCCGACCTGCTCAAACAGCTTAGGGATGTTGATCACAAAGTGGGTGGTATTGTGGTCGGCGGCAAAGTGAGCGTGCCGACCGTGCATCGAGGAGATCGCAACGAGCAGTACGTATTCGTCAATGGCCGCCCGACGAGTCCCGCTCTGTTGAGCTATGCCGTCCAGCAGGGCTATCGTGGCGTGCTTCCCAAAGGGCGCCATCCCTCTGTATTTCTCTTTCTCACCATGCCCCCGGGCTGGGTTGACGTTAATGTGCATCCTACGAAACGGGAAATTCGCTTTCGACGCCCCGGCGATGTGCGTGATGCTGTGATTGCAGCCATTCAGGAGGCACTTGCGGTGAGCCCCGACGCGGTCTCCGCGGAAGCGGAAGATGCGCTTCCTGATGCTGTTGGACTGACTGATCACCTTCCCGCCGTGACGACGTCTCTGAAGATTGATGATCTTCCGCCCACGCGTGCCTTCAAGTACCCGCGGCAGACGGCGGTAGTACTCGATCAGGGCCAGGAGACCGTGGCCTTTGGTGTCGCGCCCACCAATGCCCCCGACGAGCACGCATCGGTTGAGGGCTCGACACCCGCTGCATCGACGCCCTATGACGGAGACTTCCATGCGGCCCCGTGGGCTTGGTGTCGCGTCTTGGGGCAGGTTGGCGGGTTCTACGTGGTGCTGGAAACCGAGAATGGCATGGTGATGATGGATCCGCGTGCCGCCCATGAGCGCGTCCTGTATGATCGGTTCATGCGAGGGGTCGTCGCCGGCTCGGTTGAGGCGCAGACGCTCTTGATTCCAGAGACGGTTGAACTGCCGGCACGCGATGCCGCGCGAGTCCGACGCAACATTGCGCTGTTCCAGGCAATGGGGTTTGGCATGTCTGAGTTTGGTGGGAACAGCTATGTGATTGATGCACTACCGGCCTGTTTCGAGGGTACGCCCGTTGAGACGCTGATTGTGGATATGGCGCGCAGCTTGGAGGAGGCGGGAGCCCGGGGCGGTGCGCACGGCAAAGAGGATGCGCTTGCCCAGGCCGCATGCCGGTCGGCTGTAGGAACGCGACAGCGACTTAGCCTGGATGAGATAGAGCGACTCGTTGTTGATCTTGCTGCGTGTGAGATGCCCTACACGTCCCCGCGTGGGCGCCCCACGCTGATCTTCACATCGCTCAGTGAGCTCCACAAGAAGTTCGGGCGCGTCTAATCACTCCACTGCGGTGCTATTCTCTTTAGGCTCGGTGTAGACATACACAATGGGGTGGGTTGCATATACTGGCCCAACATACCTCATGAGGGCGTCGTATGAGAGTGACCGCGAGGCATAGATCAGCAGCACCTTTACATCCGGCTTTCGCGAAGTCATGAGCTCCACGAGCGCTTTGGGGGATGCGACCGCGTGCTCCTCCGTTTCTATTTCAGGCTTGGCTACCCCTTGAGTCCATATCTCCGTGATCTCGGTTAGCATTCCCGTGACGACTCCGTCAGCGGAGGGTGCCAAGCGCAGCTCCCAGGGCTGAAGGAAGCGCTCGTCACGGTTGCGATAAGCCTCATTGGGGGCGAATGCCTTGTAGTATAGCTGTCCCTGGGAGGGTGGCTCAACGCGGATCCCGCGGTCTGTGTCGATGGCCTGCAGGAGCAGGGCTAGTTCATTCAGTTGACCGACGGTCACATCATTGGCGATGTCTATTGAGACAAAAGGATCGTGGCCATTATCTGTCATGTCGCTGAGCCTCTCCAGGAGGCCAGCGAGCGAGTAGGCTGGCCCCGCTGTTGAGCCTCCAAGCTTCTGAAGTGTCAGTTGTGCCGTCACCAGGGATGGTCTCTCGCAGGTGCCGCGGCCAATGTGGAGCTGCAACTCCCTCACGCGGCACTTTCCGTCCTTGTACTCGGGTTCGATGACGACGTGAAGGCGGTCTCCTTCAGCGAACGCGCATTTCGGGTTCAGCATCTGTTTTGAGTAGACGGCCGTCTGGGGTGCCGCGAAAGGAACATCGAGAATGCTGTAGGGTTCATTGTAGTTTGAGGCGATGGAGTAGGGGGGGGCTATCTGGGCAGCCAGAGCCGTGCTGTCTTCCTCTGGGGCGGTTGGTATGAACTGCGAGCCGGTGAAGACCAGACCGAATGCATCCAGTGGTTTCCCTGTATCACTGTTGATCATAAGAGACTCTGCGCGCTGCCCTTCGATCGTCATGACGACACGCTCGCCTTTGGGCCAGAATTGGAGTTTGTTGTAGTCCACCCCTCTGCCTGGCGGCAAGCCGACAAAGAGCAGCGCGTCATAGATATCAAGGGGCTGCGCCAGTGAGATGGCCAGGGCCTCGTAGGCGTTTCCGCTCTGTTCTCCAATCAGGAAGAACTCCATGGTTTCTCCGGGACCGATACCGGTTGCCTCTGCAAAGAACTCCACCCGTTTGGTCTTCCGGTTGGCCATCAAGCCGGGGCGAAGCAAACTATCAGGATCGCCGGCGTGCTCCGCCGCGCATTGCGCGTGCCACTCGGCAACGGCTACGGTGTTGATTGCGCGGGAGTCTGGCGGTTGGGTCTCACCACCCCGCACGACTCCTCCGATCAGGCATCCCAGGGCGAGGGCCCAGGCTCTTCTAAGGTGCATCTCTATTCCTCTTGTACATCAATTTCCCGCTGCACGAGACTACAGTTGGTGCAAAGTCCGTATCTGTCAGAACGCTTCCCCAGCGAGTTCTCTTAGTTGTGCGGCGTGATCGTAGTGGCAGGGACATCCTGACACGTCCTGCGGGTTGTGTCTACCGGGCGTGCCAGAATGCTGCATTCATGACCTATGTTGCTGCCGCTATCTCTGCGCTGTTGACGTTGGTCTACTACCTAATGCGCGCCGGCCTGCTGGGCGGGAGCGATGGCTAGTCCGGCAGGCCAGCCTCTGCCTTCGAGCTGAAAAGGGAGCGGATTGAGGGTTGCAGTCTGCGTAATGTCTGGTAAAGTGCCCCTGATTAGGTGACATTATAGTTGGTTGGTATATATCTAGTGAAGGAGCGTAAAATGACCGTATTCGAATGCAAAGTATGTGGGCACATTGAGTTCAACGAAGCCCCTGAGAACTGTCTGGTTTGCCGCTCACCGCAGACGGCTTTTCAGGAGAATGCAGAAGCGATCAAAAGGCCTGCTGATCCGGAGAACCTGACGGAAGGAGACAAGAAGCACATACCGATTGTTCAGAAGACCGCTTGCGGACTTGTTGCAGGCTGCACGGACGTGCACGCGACTGTTGGTGAGATTGAGCATGTCATGGATGCCAAGCACTTCATTGGTTACCTTGACTACTATCTGGACTACAAGTTCATTTCACGCATCTGGCTCTCTCCCGAGGTATGCAAACCCGCAACTTCATTGCATCTCGCAGCGGATACCGGGAAGGTCATCGTGATTGAGCACTGCAATGTGCATGGGAATTGGATGGGCGAGTTCGATCTCTAGCCCTCCTTTCAGGAAACAGAAAAGCCCCTGGGTTGCTGTTCAACCAGGGGCCTTTTTGTGTCGTAGAAGGTCCACGCCGATTGTGCTTAAAGAGCATTTGCGTTACAGCGTGGTTCAGGTTACGATGTGCGCAGTGGGAGGAAGCAAGGGGCACGACGTCGCTTCCCCTCGCATTGTCTGGGGTTAGCAGGAGTTGAGGATGAAACGGTATGCGCTACGGGGCGTCTGTTGCATTAGCGCAGTCGCAGTTGGGGTGTTCTGCCTTTTTACCACATTTGCCATAGCGCAGGTGAAACCAGAACAGGTCGCTGAGGCGGATCTCAAGGTGGCCTACACCATTTCTTTTTTCAAGTTTCTGAAGCATGACAATCCAAAATCGCGCCATACCCATTCCGCCGTTGGTCTATGTGTTGTCGGGGACGGACGCGTTGCTGACGCCTTTGCGCGTGCAGAGGGTCTGGAGTTGATGTTGGATAGCCCGAGGAAGCTCCAGGTTCAGCGTACGTCATTCCGGCTCGAGGACAAGACGCTAGACAACTGCTGGGCAGTGTATGTCGAGCATTCGAACCGGAACCGTATTGGGGCCATAGCCAAGCAGCTTCGAGGAAAGGGCATTCTGCTGATTTGCGAGAGCAAGGGAGCGCTTGGCAAGGGAGCGATGCTCAATCTGCTGCGCGCTGGCGACAAGCTACGCTGGGAGATGAGTCGCAGTTCCCTGGAGAGCGAAAGGCTCGGCATGAGTGCCCAAGTCTACCGCAATGCCGTGTGGGTTGAGTAGAGGGGTGCCGCATCGCGAAGCGCTCACCGCTTGCATCAGTAGTTGAACAGATCGCACAGTGCATGCGTGGTGTTCGTGCACGTGTTCAACGCCCGCAGGATCTTGTGCTGGACATTCCGTGTGAGGCGCCGCCCCTTGCATGCGCGAGAAACCATTTTGTGCGTGATGTGCTCAGTTGACGCAGCCACGAGATCGTGCGATTTGAGCGCATGGGTTTCCAGCAGCCGTGCAATGGGTTGTTCCCCGAGGTTACGTTCGTGTTCTTGATTCATGGGGGGCACTCTACAGCAGTGTGCTGACTGCGGCAAATCCCTTCACAAGATAATCCTCCGACACGATCGGGCTCTCAGCGACTTCACTGTCGAGTTGCTCCAGACGGGCATA
>JABGOW010000541.1 GCA_018645275.1 Verrucomicrobiota bacterium | reverse complement strand
GAGTACGGCCAGCGAAGCCGCGTAGCGGCGAGCATGCGGAGAGGGTAAGAGAGGCAGGTGGCGAGCGGAGCACGCTGCTTTCTCATGCGGCGCGGAGCGACGCATGGGGAAGCACGGCGTGCAGAGCGGTGGGAGGTACCAGCCAGGGAGCGCTTGGCGCGACGCCTGGCGCCCGACGAAGGAGGGACGCAGGCGGCGTGACAAGCGCGGCGGCATGGGATAGGGCGAGCCGCGGTAGCGGCGAGGATCAGTACCACGGAGCGCAGCGACGTGGGTGTAGTCTTCGGCCCGGAGGGCCGAAGACGGTGCCAGGGGAGGCCCGTTGGATGCGGGCAGTTCGTCCGGCGCAAGCCGGACGAACGGGGGTGGGAGGAGGTGCAGTAGACCGACCCAACGGAACGTAGTGACGTTGGGTCAGTTGGTCAGTCGGTCAGTTGGTCAGTCGGTCAGTTGGTCAGTCGGTCAGTCGGTCAGTCGGTCAGTCGATGGGGTGCCCCACAGTCGGCAATGCTCCAAGCAACGGTGTGAGGCGCTCAGCAAGTGGTCTCGGCACCGGGTCGACCTCGTACAAAAATGGGGCGTTTCGTAGCCGCGATATTTGGTTGGGCTGCCGGTGACTCGATTTGCGCGGATGATTCCAGCTGGAAAGGCCCGTCAAATGGGCATGAGCTCACTACCCGAGCAGGAATCAGACATGCCCACTACATAGACTGCTCCTTCACCGGCCAATCCCTATCTAACTCGTTCCCCGCTGAGGTCCATCTCGCCGGATTAAGGCTCGGCTATCTGAGGGCAGACGCGGGGCGAGGCGGTAACCTAGTCGTCCCGCGCGTCTCTATATGTCGCCGCCGCAGGCACACACACGATGGGCCCCGTTCCTCCTTGGTTAATCGCGTTTCGCCCGGATTGCACCGGGCCGGCGTGCGCATAGGTTTACAACTGGACAGAATGCGTCCAGTTGGGATACTATGCGCACACCATGAAATCCAAACCGAAGAGTCTGCCCACGTTTGTAAAGGAGCTACAGCGGGGAGCCCGATACAGCTTCACCCGTGCTGAGGCATCCCAAGCCTTGGGGAGTCGGCCGGATGCATTGACCAAGGCGCTTCAGCGATTGGTCCGTGCCAACCGTCTCTGTCAGGTACAGCGCGGCTTCTACGCCATTGTCCCGGTAGAGTATGAATCCAGTGGTTCCCCGCCAACTGATTGGTTTATCGACAAACTGATGGGGCACATTGGACAGCCCTACTACGCCGGTGTTCTGACGGCAGCGGCAATGCATGGTGCGGCACACCAACGACCACAAGAATACCAAGTCGTCGTTCCAGTGTCTCGCCAACCCATTCAAGCCAGAGGCCTTCGCATTCGGTTCTTCCGCTATTCTCATATGGATCGAACCCAGGTCGAAAGGCGGCAGGGGCACACGGGGTCAATCCCCGTTTCCACGCCGGAATTCACGGCGCTTGATGTCGTACGCTTTAGCAAGTCAATCGGTGGGCTGGACGCTGCACTCACGGTATTGGCGGAACTTGGAGAGAAGATCCAGGCGGCAGCTCTTTGTGATGCAGCCAAGATTGAACCCGTGCGCGGGAACGTGCAACGACTCGGATGGCTGCTCGACCGAGCAGGATACTCGGAGTGCACCAGCGAGATGGCTACGTGGTCCGCTTCCCAGCACCCCAGTCGGGCCGTTCTGAACTCATCACTTGAGCATCGTAGCGGGAGCGTGTGTCCGAAGTGGCGCATTATTGAGAACGACCAACCCGAAGGTGAATAGTGATACCGCGGGCTGAAGTTCTCGAATGGCGACAGACGCATCCCTGGCAAGGGGACGATCAGGTCGAGCAGGATCTCCTGCTCACACGTGCGCTGATCGATATCTTTTCTGAAGATGATCTAGGCGGGATGCTGGCATTCCGTGGCGGCACTGCACTGCATAAGCTCTATCTTCACCCTCCGCGGCGGTACTCCGAAGATATCGATCTCGTCCAGGTGCAGGCTGGACCCATAGGACCCATCTACGATGGCGTTCAGAAAGTGCTGAACCCGTGGCTGGGAAGCCCATCAAGAAAACGTGGTCCGGGCGTTGCCAATCTGATCTACCGCATGGAGACAACGGGGCCGTCCGTTGTACCGCTGAAGCTTAAGGTCGAAATCAACACTCGGGAACACTTCAGCATCGCGGGTTTCGTCGATAGGGAGTTTTCTGCCACATCACGGTGGTATACGGGGCAGTGCAACTTGATGACGTACTCACTGGAAGAATTGCTGGGAACGAAGATGAGGGCCCTGTTCCAACGCCGCAAGGGGCGCGATCTGTTTGATCTCTGGCTGGGACTCACCGAAGGTGGGGCCGATCCTGAAATCGTCGTGTCGATCTTTCGGCAGTACATGCATGCCGAGGGCACCACTGTAAGTCGACAAGAGTATCTCGACAATCTGACAGCCAAGATGGTGCATCCAGGCTTTGCCAGCGATGTGGCTCCACTGCTGGTCGATGGCAAGGAGTTTACTATGAACGACGGGTTCTCTGTGGTGGAGAGTATGCTGCTCCCCCTTCCGTAAGGGCGCCCGATCACTGCTCAGGCTGGGTAACGAGATCGCGAGGGATTATCATCCCCCTCTGTAACGTAACGTGGACTAACGATTCATGCAGGAGGTCCTGCCGCGCTGGAACTGTGAGATAGACTATGCCGAAAGAAAAGAAGACAGCGTCCTCGAAAAGCGCGAAGCGGAAGACAGCGCGGCAGATTCGACGCAGGCGGGACCCGGTGACGGTTGTGCTGGGCATGGGGCCGGACCGATGGATTCTTGAAGAGGCGCACAAGCGGGGCTGGCGCCTTCTCAACTTGTGGCTTCACGGTCTCCAGCTCTCTTCCGGAATTGTGCCGCGCGGTGCACTGGTGGAAGAGTTGCCCGATCACGAGCACGTCCAACCGTTGCGCGAGCAGGGGATCCCTGTCGGTCGCTTGGGCAATCTTCCGCACCCGGATGACGCGGAGGTCCCTGCCGTCCTGCCGGACCTCCGCGCCGAAGGGCGCCAGGCAGCCGAGTACTTCTACAACCGCGGGTTTCGCCATGTGGGATATATTGGCAACACCCCCTGGGGTGACCTCAAACCCCTCTTCGAAGGCCTGAATGACCGCGCAAACGAACTGGGTATGGCCTGTCACCTGCATCGCCGCAAGCGCCGTGCACAGGGCGAATCGGAGGATGCGTTTTTCGATAGAAGGATGCGCGAGACCATGGCCTGGCTGAACAAGCTTCCGAAGCCTGCCGGGTTTCTTGCGCACTCCGATTGGCTTGCGGCGCAGCTCTGCATCTGGCTGGCAGAGGTGGGCCTCAATGTTCCGGCCGACATCGCGGTTCTGTCGCGCGGAAAAGACCCTGAATGGTGTCAATGTTCCATCCCCACGATCTCCTCATTTGAGCGGAATGGCGAGGGACGGGTGCGTGCCGCCTGCGCTTTGCTCGCCCGGATGATGGCGGGAGAAGCGGCACCAACAGAACCGGTCATGATTCCCCCGAAAGGTATCATCACGCGCGCCAGTACGGATATCCTGGCGGTTGACAACCCCATGGTCGCGCGCGCCCTGGTCTTTATGTGGGCGCACCTGGATCTCGACCTGTCGGTGGATGATATCGCGCGGGAGGTCAGCATATCCCGCCGCCCTCTCGAGCGTGCCTTTCGTGCCTGCCTCGACCGGGGCATCAACGCTGAGCTGCAGCGTAAGCGTCTGGACGTGTTTCGCGAGAAGCTGCTGTCAACCGACCTCCCCATCGCCGATCTGGCCCCGATGGCCGGGTTCCGCACCATGGTCCACCTGCGGCGATCCTTCCGCAGCGCCTACGGCATGTCGGCGCGCGAGTATCGCGCCCGGGGCGGGAACATCGACTGAGCGGGTGCAGCCCCCCCACGAAGCGGGCCCCCTTTGTCGCGACAAAGTTCAGAGACGAAGGGGATTAAGATCCTCGAAGAATCTGAGCGCACTCACCAGGCCCCTCCAAACGTCGATCCCCGACCCGCTCCCTGCATCCATGCGCCGCAATATGTGCGCTCGCGCCGAGCGAATAGCACCCTATACGCCTCCCCGTCCCAGTGGATACAAATCGCGATACTGATCGAAGAACCGATCTCCAAATCCGGAAGGAGGCCGTGCCTATGAACGTATGACAAAGACGGATGACGGTTTGCTCGTGTGAGCGGAATGGATGCAACGTGAAGATGGATCAGAACTGACAGAATTCAGCAGGAGAACAGAAAATGACGACAGCAAAGAGAATTGTAAGTGCACTGACGATGGCCGCGCTGGCGGTGGGCCTGACAACGGCGAACGCCCAGACGGTCTGGAATGTCAACATCGGTACCGAGATCGACGAGACGGACAACTTCGTCGGCGGGGCGACCGAGAACACCGCAAACAGCACTTGGAACTCCATCCCAAGCGCAAACCAGACTGGAATGGCGCTTGATGACTCCACGGGTGATAACTCCGCCGGTGTCACGCTTGACTTTACCGGTACCAGGGCCGGTGGCGGTGGGGTTTATGGCACTTACGGTACAGGCCTCGAGATCTTTCGAACTTACGCTGGGGCATCAAGCGTGTCTGTCGATTTTACGCTCAAGGGACTCGACAATAGCGCCACCTATGACCTCATCATCTACTCTGATTGGCAGTGGGCAAATGCAAACTACCCCGTGGCGCAAACCAAGGGAACCGGGATGTCCGGAACAATCTGGATCAATAGTACCGGCTATAACTCGCTCGTCGAAGACACGGAACCTGCAAACGTCTCAGCCCAGGGAAACTGGTTTCGCATTACAGGGCTCACCCCGGACGGTGGCGAACTGGCGTTTACCGGCGGGAGTGGAAACAACGCTGCTTTCAGCGGTTTCCAGCTGATTGACACCACCCCCGCGGCCGCCACCCCCGGGACGCTGATCTACGGCAAGTAAGACCAGGGCTCCCGCCTCTGAGCAAGCGCCGACAACCGGGAAACCGATTGGCGGCGCTTTGCCCCAGAGCGGCTTGGCCGCACGGCGCAGGGCAAGAAGCTCATGGTCTTGAACCTTGGCCGCGAGCCACTTCTCCGCATGGGACGCTGATCTGCCGAAAGCAAGCCGAATGCCTGCCACCGGCGCTGCGTTCGAGAGCCCGCCCCGCTCCAGCCTCGCAGCACCCACTCACCCCAATCCTCCGAGCGCAATGCACCACAGTCCCAGACGGGTCAAGGAGCAATCCCTCTAGTTGACCGCTCAACGATATAGACTGAAAAACAGTGCCTGTTGGCATTCGCGTGCACCTCCCTCAACCCTTGCCACCCAACGTTTTGCTTTCGTTTCCGCTTGAGTAGTTCTTCCCTT
>JABGOW010000531.1 GCA_018645275.1 Verrucomicrobiota bacterium | reverse complement strand
TTCTGAAAGGAGCGTCAAAATGGGAGCGGTGCATATTGGGCTGAATGCCGAGTACTCGCGGAGCAGTGACAAGCCGTTTGAGTGGGCTGTCGAAGAAGCTGCCAGGATGGGCTACGAGTGGTTCGAGCCGATGGTCCATTTCGGTCGTGAACTGATGAGCGAGGCGGGGTACTTTCACACTGTCTCGCTGTTCGACGATCCGTTCCGGATCAAGGAAGCGTGTGACGCGGCGGGCCTGAAGATATCGGGACTCCAAAGCCACGGACCGCTCGGTCGACCGGAAGTGCATGGTGAATATATCAAGCTGGCCATTCGTACGGCGGCCGAGATCGGCGCGCCGGTGATCAATACCGACGAAGGCATCAAGGCCAAGTGGACCACCGAGGAAGAAGACTTTGTCCTGATCAAATACACGCTGCAAGAGGCGGCGTTCGTGGCCGAGCGACGTGGGATCAAGATCGGTCTTGAGCCGCATGCCCAGTACTCGAAGACGCCCGAGGGACTGGATCGGATCTACAACCTGGTCGATTCGCCCTCGATCGGCATCAACCTTGATACGGGCAATGCCTACCTGGCCGGGCAGGACGTCTACGCCTGGCTCGATCGGGTCGTCGACAGGCTCGTTCACTTCCACGCCAAGGACATCTCCGTGGAGCACTCGGACGCCGAACGCGGTAAGGTGACCGGCACGCCCGTCGGTTGCGCCTGTGGCGACGGTGTGTTGGACTGGGACCGGATCATTAAGACCGTTCAGGACAAATGCCCTCGCGACATTGTCTTCAGTGTCGAATGCGGGACGCCCGAGCAGGCGGCCAGAAGCCTGGAACACTTGGGCAAGTTCGTGTAGGCCAACGCAACGAATGAACAGACAACCCCCTAACTCCTTCCCAAAGGGACACGTCCATGACCCATCAGCAGAATGAGACCCCATCCGTCTCGCGTCGTGATTTCCTCAAACACTCAACGGCGGTCGCTGCACTTGTTGTTGCGGCCTTTCTTGCCATTGGATTCAGCGTGCATGGGGCCATTGCACAGACGCTCGAGCTTGGGCCCGGCTCTGCGCATCCCGTCACGACAGGCGAGGTCAGGCTGGAACTTGAGGAGTTCCTGCTCGAGGGCGACCCTCATGCGTGCGGGATTATATGGGACCTCACGGTTGATGAGCAGAAGGGCGAGCTCTTCGTGCTATGCGAACCCAAGAGAGTTGGAGGCGTGGGGGAAGTGCGCGTCTTCGACCGGAGCGGAGAGTATCTGAGAACCATCATGCCGCTCAATCCCACCCTCCCCAGTTCAAGCGTGCGGGACATATGCCAAGAGGTCGTGCGGGAGGACGGAACGGAATTGGTCGTTCCCACGTTTGACATCAGTTGGGGCGAACCCTCGTTTTACGGCGGGTTCTGGGATTCTCATAAGAAGATTGCGCTGGCGCCCGATGGCAACCTGCTTATATCCGACCTCTACCGGGGCAAAGTCATGAGATTGAGGCCCGATGGCAGCCTGCCCGAGGAGGGCTGGAATTCGGGTTCTGCGACTCATAACCCCGGAGGACGGGGCAGTGCGATCGTTAATTACCTGCCCTTCGATTCTTTACGCTACCCCTATTTTCATTTTGGCCCAGACGGTTCGCTGTATGTGTCTGGAGGGCAGAGTTGCTTTGAGTCGAGGTACCACCACTATAATCTGGAAGGGGGCGTGAATGCGGCACGCTACCATTTCCCAGTCGAGAGAGACCGGAGCGGTTACGTATGGAAATTCGGGCTGAAACCCGGCCCGGAAGTTGAGATGCAGGGCATGGTAGGCGGTTTTCAACAGGCCAGCGGGATTGTCGTTGACGGGGAGCATATCATCGTTGCGGATGCGGGGAACAATCGCCTGCAGGTTTGCACGATAGACGGAGAACAGGTCGCATCGATCACACATTATATGGACAAGGGCGAGGAGCAGCGGATCTTGGATCCGACCGCGCTGGCCATGGACCGCGACAAATGTCTCTATCTGCTCGTCGGTTCCAAAAAGCGGCCTGAAGACTTAAGAACGGAAGGCAGCATAAGGTTCGTGCAGGATGCATTGCATGCCTCGGCCTTCGAAGAGCTTCCGCCTCCGCGAAATGTGATCAAGTTAAGAAGCTGGAACGCGCCGGAGTTGCTGGCGGAATCCGCTTCTGTGCATACTTATACTATGCAGATAGCCGTCGATACCGGCGTGTCCCCGCCGCTGGTCTGGGTGGCCAACGGCGACGGGCCGGGAAGTCTGCAGCAGTTGTCGGGTGAAGACCTTTCTTTGAAGGCACAATGGCAGGATGACGGCGCCACGCTGTCGAATCCGCGACAAGATAGCGGTATGCCCATCCTGAATATCGATCCCGAGACGGGGCATGTCTATGTGGAAGACGATGCCAGATACCGCCACAAGAAGTTTGGAACCGTGTATCGCTTGGACCAACAGGGCGCCATTCTGAAGACATGGGATCCGTACTTCATTGACATCGAGGAGAGCGGACTTATCTCGCCGTGGGGCGCCACCAATCTCGAACGTGGTTTCCCTCATCCGGAGGAGCCCCTGTTCATAGATTCCGTATTCGGAAAGGATGGTATGGTTTACCGGTGGAAACTTGGTGAGGACGGCATCAGCATCCTGCGGTTCGACCGCGCTGGCGAACCGGTCCCTTTCACGTCCACGGGAAGCCATGAGTTGTTTGTGGATAGGACTGCGGTCAAAGGCAGGATGTACGAAAAAGCACATCTTAGGAAGCAATTGACGTGCTGGTGGGATGTTTACTCCGGGTTGGACGTGGATCATGAAGGCAACATCTACTATCTCAATAAGCAACAGCGGTACGTAGAATCGGGGATGATGTTGCCGTGTTACGCCTTGCATCGACAACTCGACGTCTACGATTCCAGCGGTGAACTGATACAGGAAGCTCTGCTGGATCTTACCAGCGTGAAAGGCATTCAGGTCGACAAAGAGGGGTACTTGTACATCGTCCATATCCCCTCCGACGGGAGTCCTCCCGAAGAACGTATCGATCGATCCGACGCCGGACCGCCGAATCGGTATCCGATGCGGGCGTTTGCTCTGTCGAAGTTTGCACCAACCGGCGGAGAACCGCTTTGGTCGCGACCATGGGATGGTGATCATGGAATGGGCTTCATTCCGCCGAACCCTCACTGTATTTGCAGCACGCACCGGATAAACCAGGCGCTGGACGACAACGGCTACATCTACCTGGCGACCAAACACAGCGTCCAGGTGATCGATACGGAGTCGGGCGACCTCGTCGGTGAATTCGGCAGTTACGGAAACGCGGACTGCCGAGGAGCGGGCAGCGAATATCCGCACCCCGCGCTGCCGTTTGGAAGCATTTCCAGCCTGGCGGTATGGGAAGACAAGCTGTTTGTCCTGGATGTTTTGAACCGTCGCCTCGTCAAATGTAACATCACCTACGACCCGACATTGAAAGGCGATAGATAAACGCCCTTAAATGGAAAAGGGAAACACAGCATGAACGACTATGAAAACCAAAACTCCGGCCTTAGCCGTCGTGACCTGCTTAAGAGTGCTGCGGCTGGAGGCATAGCCTTTACCTCGGGCACACCAGGCGCAATAGCGGCACTAGCCGGTGATAACCGGATCCAGCGCGAAAACGCCAAAGGCCGGCCCAACATCATCTGGATCATTGTCGAAGACATGTCCTGTGATTTTGGCTATCAGGGACAACCACTGGTTCACACGCCTCATGTTGACCGATTAGCCAAAGAAGGGGTGCCCTTCAGCAACGCCTATGTCTCAAGCCCGGTTTGCTCGCCGAGCCGTTCCGCGCTGATTACCGGGATGTACCAGACGAGCATTGGCGTGGAACACCATTACACGGGCCGTGGTACGATCAAACACCATCTGCCTGCCCATGTGAGATTGATTCCGGAATTGTTCAAGCAGGCCGGATACTACACGTGCAATACGAACCAGGGGTTCAAGGCTTTCGGTAAGGCGGACTATGACTTTGAGTATGACAACGATGCGCTCTACGATGCTCCGGACTGGTCGGGACGTAAACAGGGCCAGCCGTTCTTTGCGCAGATTCAACTCCGCGGCGGCAAGCTAAGAAATGTTCCAGGGTGGTACGCTCAAGTTGAAGCGGATTTGAATGACTTGGTCACTGCAGACCAAGTAAGCTTACCCCCGTATTATCCCGACGATCCAGTTTTCCGTGAAGACTGGGCACAGTATCTCAACAGTGTGCAATACACCGACAAAGAGGTTGGGCTTGTTCTGCAGCGACTTGAAGAAGAAGAGCTTCTTGATAACACGGTCATCTTTTTCATCACGGACCACGGAATCAGCCAGGCAAGGGGCAAACAGTTCCTTTATGATGAAGGAACAAATATCCCCTTTGTGGTTTGGGCCCCGGGCCGCATCGGATCCGAAACTGATCGCGAGGAGCTGATCTCTCATATCGACATGGCGGCCACCTCGTTGTATTTCGCGGGGATCGACGTTCCTGAGTATATGCAGGCAAGGCCGCTGTTTGGTCCTCAGACGCAGCCCAGGGAGTATGTGGTATGCGCCCGGGACCGTTGTGATGAAACCGTTGACAGGATTCGCAGTGTGCGCAAGGGCAACTATAAGTACATCCGAAACTTCTATCCCAAACGGCCCTACCTGCAGCCTTGTATATACAAAGACTGGAAGCCGTTTATGAAGAGCCTGCGGGATCTTCATGCCGCGGGCAAACTCGATGAAGTTCAATTACTGATTATGGCTCAATCGCGTCCCGAAGAAGAACTGTATGATTTGGACAAAGATGGCTGGGAAGTTCACAATCTGGCAGAACAACCGGAGCATCTGGACAAGCTGAGAGAAATGCGGGCTATCCTGGCAAACTGGATTATTGAGAGCGACGATCACGGGCGCTTTCCCGAATCGGAAGCCAAGTACGATAGCGCCATGAAGCAATACATTGATGGCATGGTAAGGCGTGGAGACACGCAACGTGCACAAGAGCTGCAAAACAACATCAATCTCATGAAACAATGGAAAGCGGAAGGCAAGTAGTGGCTCGTCATGAAGAAATCTAATGGCCTCGGTATCGCCTGATCCTCTCTTTCCGGTTGCCAGTACTGATCGATTCATCTCCATTTCTCTTACCGTCCGTTTGCACTCAGATGCCCGCTCGCCAAACCCTTCACGCCCATTTCGGGCACGATGGAGATCGTTCTGAATTTCTTCGCAAACCGCTCGGCTTCGGCCATGGTCTTGAGGACGGGCAAACCGTAAGGCATCCAGTCGCTTCCCGGATACCAGTATTCGTCTCCGATATCGTACGCCCCCCGAAAACTATCCAGCGCAGTCACTTTTTGGGCGGACA
>JABGOW010000044.1 GCA_018645275.1 Verrucomicrobiota bacterium | reverse complement strand
ATTTATCTCTCAATTCCCTAGTACAAAAATCCCCGCTAAACCCGGAAGCGCCCCTCTAATACCCCCCCGCCTCTTTAGCCGCGGCGATCATGGCCTTCACATTCTCAATTGGTGTGCCTTTCTCAAGAAAATCGGATGTGGAAAAAATATAGTGTCCGCCCGGCTTGCCGGTCTCCATCACGTGGCGCGCTCTGTCCGCGACTGCTTCCGGTGAGGCCGTCTTCAGGAATTCAATCTGATCCGCGTCAATCTCCGGCATGTACTCAATAAAGGCCTCAATGTCCTCCCTGTCCTTCAGAAGGTATTCTTTCGTCGAAAGATGGACGCCTGCGGTGGCGGCCCCGGCATCAGGCCCAACTTGAACCTGCGTCAGCGTGCGGGCTGGTGTCTCGATGGAGCGTTTCACGAAAAGCTGTCCGTCATGGATCTCTCTCTCCTCGCGCAGTTCCCAGTTGGGGAAGCGCTTCCGGAGGAAGTGGGGATGCTCAAAATCCCGCGGCTTGGCAATCAGGTCAAACTCCAGCTCGCTGGCCAGCTCCACCGCATCATATACGCGGTGAACCGTTTCCTTCTGCGGGTAGTATAGGGACAGGTACTCATCCTGCACAAACGGACTGACCGGCACGCGGTCGGGGACCTTGCCGGACAGAACCGACAGAAGCCTCTCTCTTGAACTAACAGGCACTATTTTCACTCCCTATCGACAAATCCTATGAACCAATTCTAGGCATTTCATGCGACATATTCCCTGAGATGTCGTGATCATAGACCCAAACACGCCCTCGATACCTTTAGTTTTGCGTCAAAGATCTTGAACATTAGTTCAAAAAGGCCTGGCTGAGGACGTGGGAGAAGGGGGGGGATTGAAAATTGAAAATTGAAGATTGAAAATTGGGGGAGGGGGCTCATCCGGCGTCACCCAGTCATCCAGTCACCGGGTCATCACGCGCCTCATCGGAGTCAGCATAACCGGCCCCAGCAACCCCGACGGGGTCAGCGACCATTTCGAGGCATCAAATTTCTTGTAGTTGATATTCACAAAATTGATTTCATGGAACTTCTTCCAGTTCACCTTGCGGATATCAAGATCACGAATGCGGTTGGCCGACAGGTTGGTCACTTCAATTTCCAGCAGATTCTTTCCAGGCTTGAGGTAGCTGCCCACCGGCGCACTGAAGGGGACGCTGAAGAGTCCGGCAGCCTCTTTGCCATTGATGAAAATGCGCGCACTCTCACGCACATCGCCCAGATCAATCTCCCAGTCATCTGCGCCATCTGGAACAGTCACTTCTATCGAATACCGAGCGGTTCCCGCAAAGCGCTTTGCTTCCTCATCACCGATTTCCGTCCAAGATTTTAACGCTACGGTTGTGATGTCCGCCGGCAATTCCGGTCCGCCATCGACAAATCTAACCTTCCACTCGCCTTCTACGACGATGGGCTCTCCGCTCTTCTCCAGAACCGGCCACGCTTCGCCCTCAACCGCCTTTGTGTCGAACGTGCGCAGAATACGTGTTTCACCCGGCTTAAGCTGCAGGTAGATCTTGCCATCTTTAGCGGTCGCTACGCCACTCTCCGCCGAACGCGGATCCATAATCACCACGCTCTGGAATGGCACCCCCAGCTCAACCCAATTGCTGACCGGCTCCGCACTCATATTGGCGACGAAGTAATGATAGCCGGCATCGTGTCGGCGTCGGATGAAGTCGAGCCCGTGATCCACCATCGGTTCGCACACTGCCGCCGTCTTGCCCAGAGCCTCTTTCAAAGCCTCTGACTTGACCACTCCCTGCCCCTGCAGCATTTGCTTCAATTCAGCACGGCGTTCCTCAAGCGTGTTGAAGCCCGGCACATCGGCGGGGAGGCTGTCGGAAAAGATAACCGGCTGACCGCTCGCATCGATCGCGAGTAATTTCTTCAGGGTCGCCAGCGGCATATGCCCGGTTTTAGGCACCATAACGGCCTTGTAGGGGGTGCCGAGACCGGCGATCAGCTGGCGGTCGGAGATGAAATCGTAGCCAACCCCCTCGGCCTTGAGCTGTGCGGCCAGCTTGCCGGCGGCAGACTTGGTCAACCAGTCAGGATGGTGCACCGTCAGCATCTGCTGCATACCTCTCGAATTGTGCCAGATATCATGCACAGGCCAGTAGACCGCCACATCATTGTCGTGGTTGCCTGACTGGAGAATCGACTGGCAACGGGTGATATAGGCGTTAAGTAACGGAGCATCATGCCAGATTGCATTGCGCGGGTTGTACTCAAAAGAGGCATAGAACAACCACCCCGGCCAAGGGGCTTCCTTGGGGCTGTAGCACGTACCGTGAATAAATATGTGGTTAATGCCGTTGAGAAAGAGCTGATCAATCTCGGGCTTGGCCTGGGCCAGTGTCGTTCGGAAATGATCGCGAATCCAGGTGCAGGTTTCCGAGGCCACCAACGGTTTGCCTGTCACATGGGCGGCCGAAGATGCCATTTGCATGATCATCGGACGCGGGAGATTTGAACCACTGATATTGCTCCGCTCTCTGCGAATACCGGGGATATCAAATTGTGATGCACCAAAGATTTCGGTTTCGGGGATACTGCTTGCCGCATACAGATCGAGCAGGTTCGACGGAGAACCATGCGCCTGGTTTCGCGTGCCGCACCCCTTGGACTCTGACCATTTTGCCAATGTCTTAAGATAATCCAAATGTAGATCCGAAAGCGTCTCACGATAGTCTGCTTTGATGCGCGCCACCTTATCGGCATCGCCCTTACCAAAGAGGGCTGGATAGTGTTCAGTAAGATCATAACCTCGCCGCCTCTTAAACTCCTCCGGCAGCGCTTTACACCAGTTGCCCTTGAACTCAAAGGAATCGTGATACATCGCGCGCGGCCACGCCACATCATCACCACCGAATGGTTCATCAAAGTGCTTCAGATAGAACTCCATCGACTTCGCAGAATAGGGATTGATTGCCTTACCCGCGTTTCCCGGGGCTGCGCGTTTGACCTTGCGGCCGGAAAACTGCTGAGAGACCTTGCCGTCCCTATAGACCACGGATGCATCGCAGTGTTCGTCCGTGATCATCGGCCCGCCAAATGGCCAGCCGGTGCCGGTGGTCATATCCACCCACATCCCCAGCCGCTTGGCCTCTTTGGCTGCATGGCTGACCATATCCACGAACTCCGGCGAGAGGTGCTGGAGATACTTGTCCTCATACCCCTTCACCCCATAGATCGGCACAATGGTCCCCCCGCCCATACCGGCCGCGCGCATGATCTCCAGGTTGTAGGTGATATTCGCTTTATCAACCGCACTACCCATCCACCACCAGTAACAACCTGGCCGGTTTTCAACTTTGGGCTCCGGCCATGCAAAATCACCTTGATCTGCTTGCGCATCAACACTCAAGCAGCTGGCAACGATCACCGCCGCCAACATCCATTGTTTCCTGATCACGTTATTCATTGTTCTCCTCCGCTTAACCGCCGTCGCCTGCATTCGCTTATGCTCGTATCAAACTGTTTCATAGTGGCTTTCAGTAGCGTTCAGTGCAGGTCCTTCTGGATTTTCCGGGGTGTTTCCCGTTGGGCTATATGCACATATACCCTCACACAATCCGATTAAGTCGTGCGTTTAAGCTCTCCACTCTACTCTCAACTCCAGATTTCCCCAAGGGGCGATCTCCTAACGCTCCCAATATAGAGCATGCGCGCCCACATAACCTTTGATTTTGTGCCAAAGACCTTGAACATTCGATAAAAGGTTGCCCGAGAGAGGGGGGGGAGGTAGGGAAGCAACAGGAATGAGTGAATCAGAGTGACAACTTTAAATCAGATCTAACCCCTAGCATACTAATGCCTAACGCCTGCGATTTGCGTGACAACGCAAATTGCTAGGCATCAGACGATTGCATGTATCCGACCAATGAGCTATTATTACAGCATATTGAGGAGGCCGCATTTGGGAGATGAGCCATGCCCGTTATATCGATGTTCTACGGAATAATCGTTCACCTGTATTTCGTTGACAACCGCAGGCACAAGAAACCGCACATTCACGTTGCATATCAGGAGTCAGAGGCGGTCCTTGCGCTACCGGACGGCGATGTCCTGGACGGTTCCCTGCCTGCCAACAAGATGAAACTGGTCCAGGCGTGGATGGAACTCCATCGTGATGAGCTGCTTGCTGATTGGGCTTTGGCGGTCAGCGGTCAGCAACCATACAAGATCGAGCCTTTGAGGTAGCATCATGAACCCCAGAGTGGAAAGTGTTACGACCACGGACGACTACAAGCTCAAGTTGGTTTTCAGCAACGGCGAGGCGGGAGTGTTCGACTGTGCCCAGCTACTCGACTTTGGCGTATTCAGGGAGCTCAAGGATCTCAATTACTTCAGACGGGCGAGAGTTGAGTATGGCACCGTGACCTGGCCCCATGAACAGGACATCTGTCCGGACACCTTGTACCTCGACTCCGAACCGCACAGCCAAGCGCCAACAAGAGAATTGAGCGCGACCTCGCCTTAATCTGCACCCGCTGGGGGAGGGGGCTCATCCGGCGTCACCCAGTCACCGCGTCACTCTCAGCCACCGCTGCCTGATCTTTCACCCTATAGATGGGCGAGAATGAGATCGGCAATCCCTGCAGCCACAGATTCGACGTTGGCCCAGTCCTGCCACTTGGGCACCAGGTTCTTGTACTCGTCCAGCCGGGTCTCTTCAAGGTCGAAAGGGAGCGGTTTTGCCAGCTGCACTTGCAGTTGCTGCAGGGCCGACTGCCCGTTGGGCTGAGGATACAGTTCATCGAAGTGTTTGAGTGCGCCGACCACGTCGGCGTCTTGCATGGCATTTGCGAGCGCAACGAAGTCCAGGTAGTCGCGCGTTGCGTTGCGTTTCAGGATCAGAACGCCCTTGATCCGCAGGATTTCCGCCAGGGTCGGAACCGTGAGGTCCTCTCCCTCGCATTCCGCCCGCATCGTCTCGAGCGGTTCCTCTCGTATGAGCTGGCGCACTCCGGTCTCGATGCCATCCAGGCTCCCCAGTATCATGACCGGGCGCCGCACGCGGGCCGTTTTCGATCCCGCAACGTCCTCCAGATCTGCCAGAATCTCGTCAAAATGCTGCTGCAGATCGGTCAGTACATGGTCGGCATCCTGGGAGAACCTGTGGTGTACGTGCAGTGCGGCAGCCGAACCACCCACGAGCACGGCAGAAGGCAGGATGCGCTGCAGGCGCGCCGCCGAGGATAGCAGTCGATCCCAATCAGGCAGCGGTGCGGCCGACATAGTGCCTCCAGAGATGGTAGCGCTGGGCGTAGGGGGTATCCGTGTGCGGTTGGCATACGCGGAGGATCTTCTGCGCGATGGCGGGATCCGCGGCCGCGTTGCGTAGCTCGACCC
>JABGOW010000027.1 GCA_018645275.1 Verrucomicrobiota bacterium | reverse complement strand
GTGCATGTGCACATGTGTGCAATCAACAGCTCAAATCCTTTACATCGCAAAAGCCTCACCATCTCCAGCACTTGACGAATATCCGAAAAACGGACACACTATCGTCTCGCTACAAGCGCAGGTCTATCACCCCGTTGCTCCGGAGCTACAGCTACTATGGAAGATGCCATTACCGCCATCGTTGTCGACGATTCAACCGCTGTTCGGCGAATCCTGATCAAGCTTCTGACGGAAGCGGGGGTCACACTACAGGGAGAGGCTGGCACCGCCGAGGCAGCGGTCGATCTCTGCAAAGAGAACACCCCCGACTTAATCTTTCTCGATGTCATGATGCCGGGCATCTCCGGCATCGATGTCATTCCGGCACTTCACGAACTTTCTCCGATGGCAAAGATCATCATGCTGACCTCGGTATCCGAACGCGACACCGTTCTGAAAGCGCATGAAGCCGGAGCACACAACTACCTGCTTAAGCCGTTTGATGTGAACAATCTGAAACGCCAGATTCAGAAACTCTGCACACAGATTGAGGAGGGCAAACCGTGATATCGTGTCCAAACTGTAGTCACCAATATCAGATGCCACGCCGTTACTGTGGACACTGCGCACACGTCATGGGACAGCTCTGCAACAACTGCGGGGAGACCAACCTTATCGACGACGTCTACTGTGGACGCTGCCGCCAGAACCTTCTGAGCGATCAACGGACACAACCAACGACGAAGGAAACGGCACCTCCGCAAGAGACACCACGAGGAGGATCACCCGCCTTCGAGGCCATCATCGCTGAGGCAGAGGAGGACCGCGTCGTTCTCGAACGAAGCAGTGGGGAAGAGATGAACGATGACGATATTAAACAGCTTTTCGGACAGGAGTGAGCCCCATGACCTCATCCTCCCCCCGTGAGACTTTCATCGAGCTGCTCGTCCGAAACGAACGCATCACCCCCGACGATGCCACCCCGCTGACCAGTGAGCTATCAGATCTGGCACCCGAGCAGGTCGTGCGCATTCTCCAGGACCGGAAGAAGCTCAACGAACAACAGGCCACGCAGTCTCTGGCTGAATTCTACGGCTACGCCTATGTCGACCTCTCGCGCGTCAGCTTCGACAAGAACGCCTTGACCAAACTACCCGCGCAGTACGCAAAAGACCATGCCGTCATCCCGTTCCTGCTTTTGGAAGACGAGCTTTCCGTCGCCGTCGCCAGCGTCGACTTCGGTGAGATCGATGAACTCAGTCGTCTCACGGGATGCAATATTCATCTTCACCTGTCGACCACAGAGGATATTCTGCGGGCCATCGACCTTCAGTACTTCTCCTACGCATTCAAGCTGGCCGGACAGCAGTTCGACACCACTGAGTCTCTGGAGGAAGCCACCAAGTCATCGGCCATCGTAGAGCTCTCACATTCCATCATCGCCTCGGCGGTCAAAGAGCGCGCCAGTGATATTCACATTGAGCCGCAGGAGGACTTCGTCCGGGTCCGCTATCGCATCGACGGCATCCTGCGTGAAGAGCAGCGCATTCCAAAGGATCTGCAGCTGGCGTTACTGGCGCGCTACAAGATCATGTCGACGCTGGATATAGCAGAAACGCGACGTCCCCAGGATGGTCGGATTCAGCTCAAGCTAGGCGCCTTCTCCTATGACCTCCGCGTATCCGTGGCTCCGGCAGCTTTTGGCGAGAAGATCGTGATGCGCGTCCTGGACAAATCAAAGGGACTCCTCTCGATCGACAGCCTTTCGCTCTCTGCCTACAACGAAACCCACCTCACAGAACTTGCGAAAGCCGCAAGCGGCATTCTGTTCGTCACGGGCCCCACCGGTAGCGGCAAAACAACAACATGCTATAGCATTCTTGAGCACCTCAACACGATTGACCGTAACATCGTCACCATCGAAAACCCCATCGAGTATCAACTCCCGGTCATCACACAGCTTCAAGTGCAGCACAACATTGGGTTGGGTTTTGCCGATTTGCTCCGTTCCGTACTGCGTCAAGACCCCGACATCATTCTCGTGGGCGAGATTCGCGACCTGGAGACGGCGAAAATTGCCACGGAGGCAGCCCTTACGGGCCACCTCGTCCTGGCAACACTACACACGAACAACGCCATTCAAGCCACGGTCAGACTCGTAGAAATCGGCGTCGAGCCATTCTTCGTTGCACCCAGCCTACTCGGTATTCTCGGCCAACGCCTCTCTCGCCGAATCTGCTCACACTGTATCGAGAGCTACACCCCCCCGCCCGAGGAGCTTCGCTATTTCCAAGCAGAGACTGCACCGCCCGGGTTTGTCCTCTATCGCGGCAACGGGTGCATTCATTGCGGCGGCACGGGCTACAGCGGCCGAATCGGCCTGCACGAGCTCGTCGTTGTCAATCGGACGATTCGCGAACAAGTAGCGAAGGGGCGCCCCATTGCAGAAATTGAGGCCGCCGCCCACGCCGCAGGCTTTCGAAGCATGCGCAGCGACGGACTCAAGAAAGCCATTCTTGGCATGACGTCGCTTGAGGAAGTCCTGCGCGTCACCGTAGCCGACGAGAAATAGGGGTGCCTGTCTCGCGTGTGAGCGAAGCGGTAAGGCCCAAGCCGACGATCCCCTTCGAAAACACTCGACACCGTCATATATTGATACCATTCTCGTGGCTATTAACCCGTACAAGGAAAGTCCCCGCATGAGCGTGCTCTACTATGACTGTTTCTCCGGCATCAGCGGGGATATGAATCTTGCCGCGATGCTGGATCTCGGCGTGGACGAATCTCACCTGCGAAGCGAACTTGCCAAACTCACCGTTTCCGACGAGTTTGAGCTTCACGTATCCGCCGCGGCCAAGTGTGGTATCCACGGGACGCGCGTTGATGTGGTGCTCAAGCAACCCCACGATACCGAGCACCACCACAGCCATCGCAACCTTCTGGATATTGAATCCATCGTCACCGGGAGTGCTCTTTCTGAGGCAGTCAAGGCTTCCAGCATGGCGATCTTTCAGAGGCTTGCAGAGGCAGAAGCGCATGTCCACAACTGCTCTCTAGAAGAAATTCACTTTCACGAAGTCGGCGCCACAGACGCGATCGTCGATATCGTGGGAGCGGCGATCTGCCGCGAAGCGCTTGGCGTCGATCAGGTGCTTTGCTCCTCGGTTCAGCTCGGGGGGGGCTTTGTGACCTGTGCCCATGGAAGACTGCCGGTCCCCGCCCCCGCCACCGTGCAAATCCTTCAGAATATCCCCACCCGACGCGGAGCCGTGGACTTCGAAACGACAACCCCCACGGGGGCGGCAATTCTCGCAACGCTGGTGGACCGTTTCAGCGACACCCCAGAGCTCAGCATTTCGAAGACGGCCTACGGGATCGGGCACCGAGACATGGAAATCCCCAATGTCCTTCGTGTACAGCTCGCGACGGAAACAAGCCTGCCGGCGCCGGTCGATGCCGTACTCCTCGAATGCTCCGTTGACGACATGACCGCAGAAGCGCTTGGCTATGCCATGGAGCGGCTCTTCGAAGCCGGTGCAAGCGACGTGAACTTCATTCCGGTCACCATGAAGAAATCGAGGCCAGGCACCATTGTTTCAGTGCTCTGCTCCCCCCTGTGTGAAGCTGCGGTTAAGCACGCGATCTTTCGCGAGACCACGACACTCGGCATCAAGCGTATCGCCGTGGAGAAGACCATGCTGGACCGCCGCGAAACGAAGTGCAACACCCCGTTCGGCCACGTCACCGTGAAGGAGGCTCTTATGGACGGGGAAGTCATTCGGTCAAAACCGGAATTTGACGAATGTGCCGCCATTGCCCGACGGGAGAAATGCCCTCTGAGCACCGTCTATGAGATTGTATCTGAGGCCCACGTGAAAAAGGACATCAAGCTATGAGCCAGACGTCAGACTCCCGTTCACTTGCCGAGAAACAGGAAGCCCTGTCAACCGCGCTGCGAGAACTGGGGCGGGTTGTCGTTGCTTTCTCGGGCGGCGTTGACAGCAGCCTGTTGCTCTATGCCGCGAAGCAGACCCTCGCCGACGACGCCATTGGAGTAACCGTCACGACCCCCTACATCCCGCAATGGGAGATCGACGAAGCGATCGCATTCAGCGAGCGGTTCGGCATACGCCACGAATGCGTCGAAGCCCCATTTCTAGAGGAGCTGCGCGACAGCCCTGAGGATCGCTGCTACCGCTGCAAGACCTTCCTCTTCACGAGCCTCAAAGCGTTTGCAGCCGAACACGATGCTGTCCTGATCGAAGGCACAAACCAAGACGACTTGGGAGACTACCGGCCGGGACTCAAAGCCTTAAAAGAGTTGAGCGTGAGAAGTCCCCTGCTTGAAGCAGGCCTCACAAAGCAGGACATTCGGGATCTCTCCTCCGCGTGGGGCCTCCCCACCTGGGACAAGCCCGCCTACGCCTGCCTTCTGACTCGCATTCCCTACGGGGATCGAGTGACCAGCGGTGGCCTACATCAGATCGAAAGTGCGGAAACGGCATTGATGGGCCTTGGGTTCCGGGCCGTGCGCGTGCGCCACTATGGCGAGCTCGCCCGAATTGAAGTGCCCCCTGAGCAGATCGCAGCAGCGGCAGCTGACCCCCTGCGGGCACAGATCGTCGACGCCGTGATTGCCGCAGGCTATCGGTTTGTCACACTCGACCTTTCCGGCTATCGTATGGGCAGCCTGAACCCAGAGAGAAAAGCTGAAACTTGAAAGCTGAAAGCTGAAAGCTGAAAGCTGAAAGCTGAAAGCTGAAATGGCTCCGGCTCGGGAAAACGCCCAGCCCTGAACCCGCAGCCCTGAACCCAAAATTCACAACTCATGACAAACGAACAAATAGAGAAACTGCTCGGCGAGGTCGGTCGAGGCGAATGCACGATTGATGACGCCATGGCGGCCCTCCGCGACCTGCCTTATGAGGACTTGGGACACACGAAGATAGATCACCATCGCTCCCTTCGAAACGGGTTCCCGGAAGTTATCTATGGTGCAGGAAAAACACCTGAGCAGGTCGCCGAGATCTTTGCGGCCATGATGACGAAGGGCAACGTACTCGCAACGCGGGTAACGGATGCGATGGCAGATGCCGTACGGGCCATCTGTCCAGAAGTGGACTACAGCCCTCTCGGACGAACACTCGTTCACCGCCACGACCCCATCGACTATCGTGGGGGAGAAGTCGTTGTCGTGACGGCCGGAACATCTGACCTCGCGGTAGCAGAGGAAGCACGCATTACCGCGGACATACTCGGCAATCGCACGAAACTCATTTCTGATGTCGGGGTTGCCGGCATTCATCGCCTCTTTGGTTCGCTCGATGCCATACGAAAGGCGTCCGTTGTGATTGTTGTCGCGGGAATGGAGGGCGCGCTGGCCAGCGTCGTTGGCGGGATGGTTGACTGCCCCATTATTGCCGTTC
>JABGOW010000029.1 GCA_018645275.1 Verrucomicrobiota bacterium | reverse complement strand
GTTGCCCTGGGCTGGTATATGTCGCCCTTTCAGGGCTACTAGTAGAGGCCCCCACTGGTTACTCGGAGCGTTGGCGACAGCGGGTGGCTCAACGGGGTTGGATGCTTTAAGGAATACACTGAATACAGTTCCGGCAATCCGACAGGGGTTCTAGCATGCCAACTACACCGTGACCTTTGTCGTGAACTGAATTGGGCGACCTCAAATGACAACCTTTCGAGTTAGTTGGCGACAAAGGTCACGAGGCAGATAGTTCCGGTATAGTTAACGACAAAGGTCACGGTGTAGTTGGCAAGAGAGGCCAAAACTACTGCCATTCAGGTCAGCCATTCGCGCCACGCGCTTTCACGCGTAGGTGTTCTCCCCAGAAGAGAACTTCGGATGGGGTTGGAAGTCTCTGCTTTAGATCCAGTGCCATGCTGTACGAAGCGCCAAGTCCCCACTTGTAGATGTGGTCCAGCTCGCCGTAGTGGTTGTGGAGCAGTGCGCGCGGATGAACCCGGTCGATGGCAATCTGAACGGCATCGGCGGTGGCGCCTTCTTGTTCGGGGTGTCCATCTTCAAAGCGAGCGTTGGGATTGCGCCAGGGGATTACGAGCAGATCAACCGTCTTGCCTGGCGTGTATTCGAGGCCCCTTGTGTAGTCGACATCGCCTCCAAAAATGAGCGTGAAGCCGTTTGCCAGGTTCACTTCGTAGTAGATCAACTGGGGGTCATTCATGGTCTCCCGCCAGACGTGGAAATCCTGACGTCCCGTCACCTCGGCATCACCAACCGAGACCTGCTTTTCGTCTGTCATGGGGTGCAGGTGTGGGCTGGCGGGTAGCGTTTCCGCGACAGAGTCGGGAAGGAAGACCGGGATGCCCTTGCGGGTGCAAGCTTCAATCAGTGCCATGTCACAATGGTCTTCGTGGCGGTGCGTAATGAATAAGGCATCCAAGACGTCGGCAACCCTCTGAGTCAGCCCTTCGGGCTCATCCCACCCGAAAAAGCGGGGCATGGGAATGACGTCAAACCCGAGAAGCTGGTTGCCGCTCTTCACGAGCATGCCGCTGCCGTAGAGTTGCCAGATGGCGACAACCCCCGGTTCAACGATGGTCTCGCTTGCTTCCCGCACGGCGGCTTCAATACGCGGGGCCACCGCTTCCCAAACCGGATTCGGCTTCACCTGGTACAGATCGAACGGTTGCCCACCCGGGCAATTGGCATTCAGCAGTGCTTCCAGCGCCTGCAGTCGTTCTGCGCGTTCCGCATTCCACGCGAGTGCCGGTGGCGTTGCATCCAGGGCCTTTAGCGTCTCGGCTAGGATCACGGCACTACTCATAGCGGTAGCCGGCGTTGTGAACAGTGGTGATGATGGCGGGGTGCTTTGGGTCCAGCTCAATGCGTTTTCGGAGCTGTGAGATGTGTTGGTCGAGGGTTCTGCTATTAGGCATGTAGTCGAGGCCCCAGCAGGTATTGAAGATCGTGTCCCGGTCCAGGACCTTTCCCCGGTTTCCTGCAAGCAGCTTGAGAATGCTGACGTCCCGCACGCTGAGCTCAATCACGTCGTCATCCCGGAGGGCGCGGAGCTCGTCGGGAAGGACCTCAAGGTCCCCTATCGTGAACGGCTCCTCGCCGAACTTCTGTGTTCGTGCGTGTCGGCGAGTCACCGCACGGATACGCGCAATGACCTCCTTCACGCCAAAAGGTTTCACGATGTAGTCATCGGCTCCCATCTCAAGTCCGAGCACCTTGTCGATCTCTTCGGATTTGGCGCTGATGAAAAGAATGGGTACCGCATCGTGCGTGCGCCGGATTTCACGGCAGACATCGTAGCCGCTGATGTCGGGCATCATGATGTCCAGACAGACGACGTCCGGTACCGCCTCGGCGAAGCGCGCAAGCGCCTCTTTTCCATTGGCGGCCGCTACTGTCTCGTAGCCTTCGTCCTGGAAAATGTCGATCAAGCCTTGGCGAGTCAACCTGTCGTCTTCAGCAACGAGAATTTTCATGCATTTGCCTCCGGTGTCTTGAGCGTCAATTTGAAAGTGGCGCCACTTGCAGTGGGTACGAGCGAAAGTGTGCCTCCATGCAACATGGCAAGCCGGCGGGAAATCGTGAGGCCAATGCCGGTGCCGGAAACACCATCGGTGAGTTTGTTGCTAAGGCGTACGAAAGGACGAAATATGGTGTCGCGCTGGGCGGCAGGAACCCCGGGACCGTCATCTGAAACGGTGACGACCGTGGTCCCTGCATGTTGCTCCCGGTGCAGGCGGAGTGTCGTGGCCTGAGTTGCGTACTTCTCGACGTTGCTGATGATGTTGCCGAGAATTTGCTCCAGCGCATCGACATCCAATGCGACGGGACGGTCGGCTTTTCCCTCGAGGACGACTTCGATCCCCATGGCGCGCAGGGCGGGATCGAAGGAGGCTATGACATTGGCGATGACGCTGTCCACGCAGGCCGTCTTGGGATGGAGCTTGAGATTGCCGCGCCGCTGCGTCGCAAAGGTGAGTACATTGGTGATGAGCCGACTGAGTCGCTGGGTTTCGGCAACCAGGACGTCAATGTAGCTGCGGCATCGTTTGTCTTCCTCCGAAATACGTTGCTCAAGCAACTCGGCATACATGCGGATATTGGTCAAGGGGGTCTTGAGCTCATGGGAGACCTGGTTCACGAAGGTCACTCGCCGGGAGGCTTCGTGCATATCCCGCGAGCTCTCCCGATAGAAGTACGTGGCCAACGCAATCAGAGAGAGCGCCAGCGCCGAGAGTCCGGTGACAATATTGAATATGGCACTCCGCCCGAGGGCAGCACCGATCCCGTTGGCAGGGACGAAGTAGTGGAGAGACCACGCCGTGAATGGCGCCGGCAAATTCTGGGCTACCGTCGGGAGCGTCCCCTTGGCTGGCTGAAAAGCGCCCCATTGGTAGAGGGGGCGGCTCTGGGCATCGACGAGGACGATGCGTCCTTTGGGAAGCGGCGTCCGGGTGTAGTCGGCCACAGGCAGTTGCGCAATGACGTCGGACATCATAGCTGCGCGTTCGACCTCGGCGCCGACGATATGGCCTGTCGGCCGCCGCACCCAGAATATGAGCCTGAGGCCTTCGCCCCAGAACCACGTGTGCCAGCCGGAGTCGTTTGCGCGGATAACGCGCTTCCTGCCTTTGATGGCGCGCTTCTTTGAGGTGGCCGCGATCTCCTCTGGGATCCAGAAGGACTCACCGCTTTCCCAGAGAGACTCCGTGCGTTCAAGGAACGCGCGCTCTTCTGCCGTTAGGACCCCGCCCTTCTGTGGGTGAAGCAGATCACCGGTCGGGGCAATGACGAAGAGTTGGCGTGCCAGTCGGCTTGTGCGTACCTGCGCGCGGATCCGATCGGGTTCGAATGTCGGCAGTTCCAGGATCTGCAGCAGCTCGCGTTGGTGCACCTCGACCAGCTTTGCGATGCCGCTGTTGATGTCCGAAAGGCGTCCTACAAGGACCTGCTCGTAACGCGATTGGGCACGCGCCTTCTCTTGTCGAGCAACGGCAATTCCAAAACCGACCAGCACGGTCAGTGGCAGCAGGACAATCAGTCCGAGTATGAAAACGAGGCGCCTTTTCATATGACCTTAAGGTTAGAGTCGATTTGGAATCGGTTCAAGGGGAATGGTTGCGTAACTCGCTCTCTTCCCCCCGAAGCGAGTTCGGGGTACAAGCACTTGAAAATTGGATTTGAATGTTGGCTATTGGATATTCAGAAAAGCACTCGCAAAGCACTCACGGGGCGAGGGCGCCCCGTCTCCATTTTGGCATATTCCAGAGCATTCCTGGAGGCGGGACGCCCTCGTCCCGCATATCCTCCATAGTCATGCAAGTGGCTCCAAACCGCGTGTTCTAGTAGGAGCGTTGGGTTGTGTTCTTGTATTGTACATCCCTCATGCTCTTGCGCCGGGCTTTCCACGATGAAGCGTCCAGGTTCATGGAGTCGTCTCTGTTGTCACCTGCGTAGCTGTCGAGTTGTTCGGACTCTAGCTCTCCCGCTTGCTGTTGCAGGTATCCGGCATTGAAGATCAGGAGTTTCTGAGCTTCTTCCACTTTGCCTTCGTCGCGCAGTTGCGTCGCCATGATATTCCGCTCCGTGGCCACTTGCATCACAGCCGCTTCCAGTACGACCTTGTCGCGCTTCTGAACAACTTGCTCTTCCGATTCGGTGAAACGCACTGCCACTGCGCTTGTCAGTGTGTCGGTTGTCTTGGTGGACATATTGGCGTAGGTAACTTTGACGTTGGCAACATCAAGCGGTTTCTTGACTGAGCCTTCCGGGATCTCGACTTCAAGCATCAGGTATTTCTCCTGATTGCTGTAGAGCTGATTGATGGAAGCCACTACGTTTTGTCCGGCGATGTCCGCTTGGCGGCCGAGCACCTTCACGGGACGTACTGCCTCCGCGCAGTTGATCGTGACCAGCACTTCCTGCGCGACAACGGAGAGCACATCGCCAAACTCATAGTTGAAGATCTTGACGAGATCTTTGGAATGCTCAATGAAGGCGTGATTGCCGTCACTACGCTGTGCGAGGAGACTCATCAAATCCTCGTTGAACCCGAGTCCGAGTCCGAGCGTGGTGACCGAAATGCCTTCCTTTACGAGTGAGGATCCGAGCTCGCCCAGTGCTCCCGGGGTGTCAGGCCCCACGTTGGCAAGCCCATCAGAAAGCAGGATGACGCGGTTGACGCGGTCCCGTGTCAGGAACTTTCGCACCTCTTCGGCTCCTTTGCTGACGCCAGCGAACAGGGCCGTTGAGCCTCCCGCTTCGATCCTGTCTATGCCCGCAAGTATGGCTTCACGGTCCGAAGCCTTCGTGGCGGGAACCAGCACGCTCACGGTGTCATCGTATGCTACGACCGACACGATGTCATTTCCGTTGAGGCGACTGATGGCGACTCGGGCGGCCTCCTTCGCCTGCTTGATCTTGTCGCCCTGCATGGAGCCTGAGCGATCAATGACGATGGCAATATTCGCGGGGGTGCGTTTGCTCTTGCCTTCCATCTCAAACCCAGTGAGACCCACTTTGAGGTAGGTGGTCTGCTTCTTGCCCGCGATCAGCACGGGGTTGGCCAGAGAAACATCAAGCTTCACCTGGGCGGCACTTCCGACGAGCGGGAGCGCTGTGAGTAGGGTCGTTGCGATCATGGTTGCTGCTGTTTTCATGGTGTCTCCTTATTGGGTTGTGGGTTTCTGTCAAGAATTCTTGACTTCTTGCACCCATAACGACCAGATCATCAGGGAGTTGCGACGATATGGTCGTTCTCCCAGCTTTCTCCACACTTAATCGCACACTTGAGCCCATTCTTAAACGCCACCCTTACTTGGTTACGCTTAAACGACTTGAGGTTGCCCGGTTTTGGTAGACAGTTGGTTCTCTTAGTGACTGCCCATCCCTC
>JABGOW010000030.1 GCA_018645275.1 Verrucomicrobiota bacterium | reverse complement strand
AATCCTGCTCCGGCTTCGCACACACACGGCAAAGCTCACGCTTTGCCATACACACACTCTCCAACTGCTCTGCTAAGAACCGCCCAGCGGCGAGGATCTCTACTCATAGACCCCGCCCACCATCCCCAAAAGCCCCCGCACGATCCCGCGTGTGTTGTCCTCTCCCGCAGAGCGGAATCAGAAAACAAACGCCGCATCGCGCCCCCGAGAGGCGGCCAGATGGCGCCACGGCAGCCATGCCATCGGGATTGTCCCGAACCGCAAGCTCTCGGAACAACCCGTCGTCCTGTCCGCCGTGTCGCCATGTCGCCGCTTTCAAGACCCACCCGCCACCCCTTTTCTGGACCCCGAGCATCTGTCAAGCGGTCTGACGGAAGACCACTTCAGAAATGCTCCCCGAAGATCGGCCGAGTGTCGGCTCTGCACCGCCGGGGACTCCCCGTTCCTCTCCCCAACGAGGAACCCCGTTCGGTATGCTCCCGCATCTCATCCCCCGGCCGTTTCAACTGCACCGTTGTCGTCTTCGCCGACAACGGAGCACTTCGAACGCCCGCCCCGATATTGTCCGTCGTGGCCGGAGCCACGGCGCGTTACCCCAGCAGCACCGCGGTGAAGGGCATTCACGGTCATATCCGGGGGACATCACCGTGAACCAGACCAACCGCCCACCCCTTCACATTCTGCTTGTGGCAGTCGGTCTATCTGGGCAGCCCATCCCCGCACAAGCTGCACCCCGGGAAGACCCCGGCCTGGCGACCCCCAAAAGGAAGGCCCGCAGTCAAAAGGATGCGTCCTCGTAAACTGCGGGTCATCCTTATCACTGCGGGCAAACTACATAGCGGCCGCAACCCGGCTGCGCCAATCGTGCTGCCGGGATCGTGGCCCCGTCGCCCATCCTCGAGACCGGCACCCCGTTCGTCGCAGCCAGCATGCCGCCGCATTAGCCATCGCCTGCCTGCAAACCCCTCGCCCGCCGCCCCGCGACGATTCTGTGGTCATGCCCGCCGACCGCGCAAGCTTGCCGCCGACCATGCCCACAGCCTCGTCCTGCCACAATTCGAGATTCAACACCTGTTACTTGTCCTGCGCATACACTCCGGCCAAGACGGAGATGAAGGTGTGCGCTGGCGCGCACCTCGTTTATTGCCTCCCCTCGAGCTTATGGCCCCTCAAGGGGCCAGCTCTGTTGCTTTTGCTCGACGCGCGGCGCGCGCGCGGGGGAGCGCCTGCAAAAGATGGCCGGGGAGGTCCCCGGACCCCCTTTCATGCGCGCGCGGTTCCTGCCGCCGCTTTCTTGGATCCTGCAAGCGTTTCTCCAGAAACCGAGGTCTGTTTGGTATTCTGAGCTTCTCTCTGATGCAGGCGGCAGGCGTTGGGAGCCCCGCTGACACCGTTGGCGCAAGCGGACGCGTGGCCTGCTTGGGCAGGCCAACGCTGGGGTCGCCCCGCCCCCGGCGCATTCCGCCGGGGCCAGGACTCCGTGGAAGTCTTTCGACTATGCGATGCGCACTTCGGCAAGTTGCTTTCGTTTTTAGTTATGCTGAGAGCTCCCCAGCTTTCATGCCGTTTGCGTGCGACAGCACCACATTACACTTGACGTTTGTCCAAACAGATCAACCAGCCCCGCAGGGGAAGGACATGAATAGGGTCATCAGGGGACCATGTGCAGGCGTCTTGGAATTCCTTGATGGCTGGGGCGTGCAGTGCGGTAGTGTCGGGAGCAAGTCCGAGCGCATCCCAGTCAATGGTCAGATTCACCTTCGTTGTCTCTCTTGCCCAGCTTCCGATAGCCAGCAGGGCGCGGCCATCCTTGATGTACGCGGTCACCTTCACGTCGGGATGGTCGGCGTGCACCGGGCAGTCCGGATCCCAGTAGCCCACCATGCGGGCTTCGGCGATGCCGAATTCGTCCCACACTTGCCACACCGGTCGCGGGTCTGCTGCATCGGTCCATGGCATGCGTGCGGTCATGCCATAGACCATGCCCAGCCATCGGTTCCCGCCGCCATGCAGCATATCACCCATATGGCCGAAGGGAATGCCGGACACCTCGACCAGCCACTGGTCGGGCGTCATTTCATCATACTTGAATCCCTCGCCGAACCAGAGCTTGTCGATGTATGGGAAGAATTCGGTGTACTGGGTGGCGGGGCCAATTGAAAACCCCGTGTTGGAATGGAGGTCGATGAGGCAGTCCGGTTTGACCTCGGCCATGACGCGCCGCATGCGCTTCAAGATGCGTCGATCGTAGCTGACGTCATCAAGATAGAGCCCATCGATATCGATGTTCTTGAGCAGCCATCCCAGGCTCTCAATGTAGTAGTTATACCAACGCGACTCTCCGCTGTTGGCGATGGCGGCACAGACGCGACCGTCTTCACCGAAATGGTGGTACCAACGCGGGAAATAGCCGTCACACAGGTGTTCACGCAACCAGGGATAGCCTCCACCATCGCCATCGGCCAGCACTTCGTGACCAAGACTGCGCAACGCCCAGAGTTCGTGCAGGTGGTTGGTCAACTCGCGCAGTGTGTAGTAGATCTTGGTCTTGAATCCGCGTCGATGCCCATCCTTCACGAATGCTTTCATCCGTTCAGTCGCATCGGGCAGGAAGGGGTAGTTGATGTAGGGGTTGAACCTGTTGCCATGATGGATGTTGACCACCTTGACACCGGCTGCCAGATGTTCATCTGCCGGCTCGGGGTCTCGTGCTTTGTGATAATAGCGGTCAGTGAACTGGCGCTTCGGGTTCAGTGGTTTGACAGGTGTTATAGTCAGGGCAAACTCGAAGTTAATCGGCTGTCCTGCCTTCAACGTCCATGCCCCTGTATGAGCCTGTACTGTGACACAGTTTTCAGTGCGCTCGACGCGCAAGCCGCCCTGGCCGGCATTGCTCCATGTGGGGGGCGGGGGTGGCTTAACGCGATTCAGCAGCGGACCGTGATAGGTTGACCCGCGCAGCTCACAATGCAGACCGCCCTGTGCGTTTCCAATCCAGAAGCTATCCTGCGGACCCTCCCATTTCCAATCATGCGCATCGGGACAGAGCCCACCCGTCACCCCCATGCCCATCATGTGGGTGGCCACGTGTGGGAGAAAAGGCAGTTCCAGTCGGGTATCAGTGAAGGAGAGATCCTGTTTCGCTGTCAGGGCCAGATCATAGTGCAGGTATCCGTCGAACTCCATTGAAGCACGGCAATCGATGTCTAGTAGATCGGAAGAGACGTGCGATTCCCATGCGACGGATCCTTCCGACTCGTGCGTGAAGCGTACGGGATGGGTCGGCATCTTGAGTCGGCCGGTCTGCGTATTCATAACGAACTGTATGGGGGCGGCCAGAATGTCACATCCAAAGCTGTGGATCTGTGTCGGCAGTGCGCTGTCCGCCACCTGGACGGAGCGTCCGAGACAGGCCACACGCTCCCCGTCTCGCTCAATCGGCGTATAGGGCTCTACAGGGGTGTCCGCCGTGCCTGCGGTTGAGTTGAGCCAACGCAGACGGGAGTGCCTCCACAGCTCGCTGTCGCCGCGATCCTTCAGCATATCTTCGGTGATCTTCAGTTCGATGGCAACCGGCATTGGCGTCAGGCCATCCGCTGCAATAGCGACCGTGCCGCTGTATACACCCGGTCGGGCTTCTTCGGGGATATCGACACCGATCCACAGGGCTTGCACGGTGTCTATGGGAATATCTACCCGTTTGCTGAACGGCTTGCCGTAGCAGTCGATGCCACCGGTGTTGAAGCAGGTTAACACGGTCGAGGGAAGGATGGCATCGGCATTGGTTAGATCTGAAAAGCTCACGCTCACGTTCTGGAGCACGCCGGCTGCTGCATAGACCCCAATCTGAAACGTATAGTATTCGTTGCGCAGGGCCTCACCCGCAAAATGGTTCTGAGGAGCCTGTAGCCATCGCAGAGGTAACGCCTCGGGCATGCGGATGGGGTAACGCCGGTCCTCGGGAAACAGCAGGCAGGACGCACCTACGTTATTGGTAAGGAGATTCCTTTTCTCCAGAGCCGTGATCGGAAGCTCCATGGGGAAGAAGCTGTCGAACGCTGTTCGTGCCTCAAACGAGATCAGTACAGCGATCACAACGTCCGGAAATGGAGCGGGTGAGCGGTTCACCTTCAGACCATGAGCATCGACCCAGGCCGGATCCGGGGCGGACTCTGGCGGTAGGTAATCCTTCCAGTATCCCCCACCCGCCCCGGTTTGGACGGGAAAAGGAAGATAGTAGATGTAGAACGTTCCCGTGTCGGCGACCGGGCCGAAAACGAGTGTTGCCCGTTCAGAGCTGACAGAGACGCGGAAGATGTTCGCGACGCGCTGGTCCTTCTCGTCCGTGACGATGATACACTTCGCCTCGGGGCTGTCACGCCGCCGCCATGGCAGACAGACAGTGATCGCACCGGCTGCCGCAGGAACCGTCACCACGGCACGGTGGAGCCCATACTCCTCTGCCCATGGCTCATCAGGCACGCTGTAACTGATATCGTGGGCCTTATGCCCTTCCGGTGACGATCCCAAACCCAAAGCGGCACAAGTCAGTGCCTTTCCTACTGCTATACTCTTCATGGTGCCGTATCCTTGCAATCCACGGCGGAACAGTCAACATGATAATTCGCAAAGCAGGTATCTGAGTACAGAATTACGCAACTTATGCTTGCTAGATGCCATTCCGTCTGCTACTTTCTGTCGTAATCACACGAAGCCAGGCCTGAAGAACAGGGAGAGAGGATGAGATGAAGCGTGAGTTGCGACTCAGTGTTTGGGCGTGTTGGATGATTCTCGGTATAGCAACGGGGCCGCGTGTGGCTTCGGCAACATGGTACTACCCGAACACAGAGAGGGGCTCCGAGATCATTATGGGGCAGGTACGCTGGCCGTATTGGTCGAAGGGTACTTACTACGCGCTCTGGAACAGCCGGACATTCCCCGAGGGCGCTCCTTTCTATGGCGGCGTGGCGCCGTACGGACCGGGCAAGGACGGGACGGAGGAAGCGCAGAGTTCGTACCGTCCGCAGTTGGTGTGGTCGTTCTGGGGAGGAAAGGACTACGGCGGCAAGCCGGTTCGCCCCATCTTTACAGGCGAGCCCTTCGGCGGTGGATCCATGTCCGGCGAGGGCGCGACGGCGGGGATGGTCGGCTACTTTCCGTATCTTCGCCACGATGCCTGGATGCGAATGCTGATGCGGGGCTGGTCGTCGCTGGACGAACCCGACGAGAAGGGCTACCTGGGGTGGTGGGTGCAGGATATGGAGCGGGATCAGTGGCACTGCGTCGGCGTGCTCGAAATGCCCTGCAAGGTGACCGGTCTCACGGGCACGGCCTGCTTTGTAGAGGATTGCGGGGCCGGTCGCAACTCTCCCCGTCTGTTTGACCGTCGCAGGTGGTACAATCGACTTGATGGTGAGTGGCTTAAGTTGGATTCCGTCTGGACG
>JABGOW010000032.1 GCA_018645275.1 Verrucomicrobiota bacterium | reverse complement strand
CGCCGCAATATTCCCATCTTTGCCATCGCCGCCGCTCTGATTGCCACCCGCCATGTTGACGAAACGCTGGGGTGGCAGATTGACGATATCGTGGAGCGGTTCCCCAGAAAGCCCCTCATAGCCTTGCTTGTCGCTGCAACACTCCTTTCGGGCATCTTCCTGATCCGTACGCACCGAGAGCATCCCCTCCAGATCGTGGTCCCTCGCGACCAGTTTCCCATTGAGGCAATGACTTTTCTGGAGCGAAACGTTGATCACGGCAACGTGTTGGTCTTCTTTGACTGGGCGGAATACGCCATCTGGAAGCTCCACCCGAAGTGCCGTGTTTTCCTCGATGGGCGCTTTCGCTCGGCATACAGTGAAGCCGCAATCGAAGTCTATCTGAACTTCATCTACGCGGGGGAGCATGCCCTAAAGGCACTCGACAACTACCCCACGGATATTGTCTTCGTGCATGTCAACAATCCCTGCACCGCACGCATGCAAGCGCTAGAGGAGTGGAAGTTGGTCTACCAAGATGCGATGGCAGCCATATTCGTGAAGCGCGATGTCCACGAAGACCTGCTGCGCAACCTTGCTACGAAAAGCGCCTACTTCCCAACCGGCTCAGAAGGCGGCCTGTTTCCCTGATACCCCAGGACCTTCTCCACTGCGCACACCCCAAGTCCGGCCAGCAGCAAAACGGGGAGCACAAGCAGTCGGGATAGCGAGGTACCCAAGTGCCACCGCACGTCGTAGGGCGTGAGCCCATATACCGAAAGAAGGAGCAGGTGTGTCACCACGACCCCACCCCAGAGCACGTGTTCTTCTCCAGTCAGGACATCGCTTGTAGCACGCACGTCCTTCGCGAGAACCCTTGCCCAAAGCGTCAACGCCAGCACCATTCCAAACAGCAGCGGGGTGTGCAGCTGCACATGCATCCTTCCCATCGCATCCAGAATAACAGGAGCACGCTGGATCCAAAGCGAGATGCTCGCCCCCGGAGTCAAAAGGCGAGAGCCCAGGTGCAGATCACCTTCGACGCCGTGCACGCTTCTAAAGAGCAACCACAAGCAGAAGGGAACCACTCCCACGAGCAGTATTCCCCACATGCAACGGGTGGGCAGCCACGATTCCTTCCGATGCCCCCGCATGTGCCGTACAAGCCAGAGCAATCCCCAGAGCACCGCACCAAGCAGTACGTAGGGAAACGCTTCATTCTTCACATTGAGCGCTATGCCCGCCAGCAGAGCAGCCAACGCCCCGCAGCCCGCTGAGCGATTCGGCTGGAAGGCAAGCAGAGCTGCCAGCGCAAGCGGCATCGCGTAGTGATTGTCGGCATAGCCATTCACATACTGCGCGAGCGCAACCCCCATCATCAGAATGGAGGCACACCACGATAACAGGTGGGACCACCCCCGCCGAACGAGTGTGGCGTGCAGCAACCAGAGGTACGCCATGAAGTTCAATCCCAGAAAGCCCTTCACCGCCATCTCAGACCACTCCCCACGCAGAACGCCGATGACAGCGGACTGAACCGGAAGCAGAAGTGGATAGTCCGTATGCGACCAACGCGCGAAAGAGGGATCGGCAAAGTAGTCCGGGGCAATGCCGCCATGCACCCAGATTGCCTTCCCGTGGAACAACCAGATTGAACGTGCGTCCCACTCAATCAGGGGAACGCGCAATACCGTGTAGAGCGCGTGCGGAAAGCAGCAGGCAACAATCGCCACCAGAAGCAACGCCCCCAGCAACCACCGCAGCGCATACCAGCGACTTCGCCATGCGGCAATGGCACCCCACGCCAGTCCCAGACCACCGGCTCCCCACACCACCATCGTAGCCGGTACATGCATCCATATCGCCAGCTGATAAAGCAGCAACCAGATGAGCTGTCCCGCCAGGTACGCCACAGCCGCACTGCGCAGCAAGCTGGGAGCGGCTACTGCCAACAGAAAGAGCGCCCCAAGCGCCACCGTGGACAGCGCATAGACACAGACAGCCAGAACGTCGAGACCACTCATGGCAGCACCTTCATGATGCGGAACACCCCCGCCTGACAGACCACCTCTGAAGCAACCGGCACCTCATCCTCGGGCAGAAGCACATATCGGTCTCCCGCCACCAATGGGTTCGCCTCCGAAAGAGCGCTATACTGCACAGGGTAGAGCATTTCACTAAGCCGCTGAAATACGAAGGGTGATGCCTCCAGCGATGGTCCATACACACGGGAATCCGAGTCCGCTTCAAGGAACTCCACCGTGGCCACCATGCCCGGAATGAAGCAGGCATCAAAGGGAAGCGACGAGAACGTTGACCTCAACTCGAAGGCGCTCCGCCAGGCATGCACGGCATAGAGCAGGACCGCCGCCCCTAGAACAACGACCACCAGCTGACGGCGCTGTAAACAGCCTTCGGGTTTGCGAATGAACTCAGTCATGCGAATCACGGTCTGCAGATGGCTGAGGCGATGTGTCACCCACCTCATCTTCTCGGGCACGGGCGGATGTCTCCACCGCACGCGAAAGCAGGTGCTTCAGAGGTGGACGAAAACGGGCTTCGACAAAGATCTGGTAAGAGAACATCGTGGGCCAGACGAAGATCAGGGCCTGATTGATCGCAAGCAGCATACGCCCCAGCCATCCGCCTCCCAATGCCTTCGGAAATGGCGCAGGGATGCCCTTCACCCGCAGCACGTCATACCCTTCCTGATCCAGCATGCGCTTAAGTGAACGGAAGGTAAAAAGCCGCGTGTGGGTCAAATCCAGAACGCCCTGTGGTCCGTAGTTGAACTGCCCCAACAGCAACGCCAACCGGACGGGAAATACGGCGATGTTCGGTGTTGTCAGGATGAAGCGAGTTCGCCCCGCATAGCACCGTTGCCGGAGCAGCGCCAGAAACCGCTCAGGATGCGCCAGGTGCTCAATACAGTCTAGCGCCAGAATGGTGTCATACGTTCCGAGCTCCGGAGGCAGCTCCTCCGCATTGAGATCGTGTTCAATGAAGCCATCAAACTGCGGCTCGTCTGCAATGACCCGATCCAGCCCAGTCACATGACAGCCCTTCTTTGTCAAGAGATGCGCCACATAGCCCGGACCGCAGGCAAGATCCAACACGCGCGCACCTTCGTCGACCGCCTCAACTGCCATGACGTGAGAAGAGCAATAGCCCTGTTTCAGATCGTAGTGTGGCTTCCCATCATCAACATCAAACTTGCGCTGATAGAGGAGGCCCATGCGGTGGATGGACGCCCCCAGGATGGATAACACCACATTCCCCGCGTAAGCCATGCCGTTGACATGGCAAATCTCGTCGCCGTAGTAAGTCGGAATCGGAATCTCCCGAATGCGCAACCCCCTCAGAACGAACTGGATGATGATATCGGTGTCAAAATGGAAATCGTTCGTGTTATGACGAAAGGGAATCTCTGCAAGCGCGGGAACACTGTAGATTCGGTATCCGGAATGGAACTCCGAAAGATCGGTCCCGAGGAAGAAGTTCTCAAACCACGTGAGGATCTTGTTTCCGACGTACTTGTAGCGCGGCATGCCATTGGTGAGCGCGGCCCCTCGTTCGATCATACGCGAGCCGAAGCACGCATCGGCCTCGCCATCCAGCACCGGCTTGAGCAGCTCGGGCAGCTTCTCGGGGGCGTACTGCCCATCGCCGTGTACCAGCGCCACGACATCGTAGCCATGCTCAATCGCATAAGCATATCCGAGTTTCTGGTTGCCACCGTACCCCTGGTTGTCAGGATTGTAGAGTACCGTGATGTTCAGATCCCCCTCCTCCTTGCGGTACGCTTCCGCAGCTCGAAAGGTCAGATCCGATGACGCGTCGTCGATCACGAGCACATCCGTTTCCCGGGGCATCTGATCCACAGGGATACGCCTCAACACTTGCTGGATCGTCTTCTCCGCATTGTAGGCAACGATGAAGATTAGCACTCGCTTGCTTGATGTTTCTTCAGTCAACACATTCCCTTTCGCTAGAATCACGACGCCTTCGTAGACACGCTTGGGAGCATAACCGTTTCTATGTCGTCAATCCCAGTCATTAATCCGCTTTACAAATCACGGGACTGAGGATCACACTGCCCCTCAACTGCATATGAAATCCCTACTACAGAAACCAACACGCTGCGCATCTGCCGTGATGCTCCTCATGCTGCTCTACACGCTGCTGCTTGGAGCAACCTGCCAGCTCAAATACGCCCATCTCGCATACGACGATTTCGATCTTGCCATTCACACGCAGAGTCTCAGTGCAATCCTACGAGGGAGCGCGGATTCTTCTATCCTCGGGATTCCATTCCTTGGGAACCACATGGTGCTCATTCTATACCTCATCGCTCCGGTCTATAAGCTCTTCTCCTCTCCACTCCTTCTTCTCCACATTCAAACGGTCGCTCTAGCCGCGGGGGCGTGGGCCATCTTTCGTATCGCCCGACGCGAGCTATCCCCCGCCTGGGGGCTCGGGCTCGCAGCGGCCTACTTGGTCTACCCCCCCCTCATCTACCTGAATCTCTACGAGTTTCATCCCATCGCACTCGCGACCACCTTCGTTCTATACGCCATGTTGTACTGGAAACAGGAGGCCTTCCGGAGCTTTCTCTGCATGCTACTCCTTGCCATGTCTTGCCAGGAGAATGTCTCTCTGCTCGCCATCGGCTTCGGCGTCTTTGCGCTGTTTGAACGCAAACGCTGGTGGTGGGCTGCAACCTCGCTGACCCTCGGCATGACCTACTTTGCGATCGTCGTACTTCATCTTCTACCGCGGCTCAATGACACCGTTGACTTCCAGTCCCTGTATGCCCACTTGGGGGGAAGCATGCCGGAAGTTGCCGCCACCATTGTGCGCCACCCCATTCAGGCCCTGCAGCTTGTTACAGAACCCGCAAAACTCAGCTTTCTGAAAGATCTCTTTGCACCGCTCGGTTTTCTTTCGGTGCTGAGCCCGCTCACGTGGATTCCGGCCGGTCTCATACTGGCGCAACGCCTACTCTCCAATCGAGCCAGTGAAACGGTGATCATCTATCACTATCAGGCTGAGTTCATCCCCTTTGTGTTCGTGTCGGCGATCTACGCCATTCGCCGCCTCCAAAGACTCCCGTCCCGCATCCTGAATGTGCTGCCAAAGCTCCTCGTGATCTGCTTCCCCATACTCGCCTTGTTTGCGGGAGGCGCAATCTCGCTGGTCCGCTTCCACTGGGCTCCCCCTGCAGGCGGAAAGGCGCTTCTCGAGGCAAAGCAGGCATACGTGAGACACGTTCCACGCGAGAGCCGTGTCGCCGCCACATTCGAGTTCCTTTCTCCACTATCGAACCACCCCGCCCTCTGCTCGCTCCATCACATCAGCTCAGGCTATTACACGCTTTCGGCTAAGCCCTACCCTATTCCCGATGATCTCGACACCATCATTCTGGACACAAATGACCGAATCACATTTTCGCCGAATGGGTTCTATCAGCCGACAACC
>JABGOW010000269.1 GCA_018645275.1 Verrucomicrobiota bacterium | reverse complement strand
GAACGACAGCGCAAAACAGTCACCGAGGGTGTCTAGAAAACTCGGGGCTATTCAAGTTGAGCCAGATCCTCCTTTGGATTAGGCTGCTGATTGTCCAATTTATATGACGACGGACAGATAGATACAGAATTTATTTTGCCGCGGAGGGCCAGCGGTGGGGGGGGGCAAGTTGAATATTACAATCCCATTAACATGGCCAAAGGCCATGATTATTGCTTTACTGATCGGTCTTGCCGGTCCGGCCATCGCACAAAGCAATGATGCCATTCACCTGGGTGTACAAACCTGTGGCGCTTCGACGTGTCACGGTGCTGTTCAGCCTTGGCAGAATTCGACCGTCCTACAGAACGAGTTTATCATTTGGTCCACCCATGATGCTCACTCCAACGCATATAAGTCATTGCTTTCAGACCGGGCCAAAAGGATTTCTGCTAGGCTGGGCCTTGGTCCCCCCGAACAAGCTGCAACCTGTCTGAACTGCCACGCGAACAACGTACCGGCCGAAAAACAGGGGAAGAACTTCAACATCGCCGACGGGGTCGGCTGCGAATCCTGTCATGGCGGCGCAGAAAACTGGCTCGGCACACATGTGAGTGGAGTAAGTTCACGACCGGAACTGGTCGCAGCAGGCATGTATCCGACAGAAGACCCGATTGCGCGCGCAGAACTTTGCATCGGTTGCCATCTGCCAAACCCGGATCGTCTGGTCAACCATCGCCTATTGGCGGCCGGGCATCCGCGCCTTGCCTTCGAACTCGACACCTTCTCGGTCAACCAGCCCGCACATGCGCGAATTGATGACGATTACCGTCAGCGCAAGCCTGATCATAATGGGGCGAAGCTCTGGGCCGTCGGACAGGCCGTAAGCGCCCGTCAGCAAATGCGGGGGCTTGCGCAAACCATGTCGCGGAATGCGAACCTGTTTCCCGAACTGACATTCTTTGAATGCGGCAGCTGTCACCGTCCCTTCGATAGCGCGATCGGGGCCGATCGCGTCCGGGCCGGGCTCGGGCCAGGCGAGCCACAACTCTATGATGCCAATCTCGTCATGCTGCGCGCCATCGCGGACGCGGTAGACCCTGACATCGCGCAACGTCTCAAAAACCAGACCCGCGCGCTACACCGCGCATCACGACAAGGTGCAGGCGCTGTCGCGCGTGCGGCCAACGAGCTTGCCGAGCTCGCAGACAAGCTCGCCACCCGTCTCAATGGCACGCCCCCGGATCGTAACGACTTGCGGGCCATACTCAACACGCTCGCCTCACGTCAGCACGCCGCCAAGTATGTGGACTTTGGCGCGGCAGAACAGACCACGATGGCGGTTGCCGCCATTCTGGAAACACTGGGGGAAGCGCCCGACCCCGGTGCGCTCGACCAGCTTTACGACGCAACACAATCACCCGCCCGTTTTAACTCCCGGGGCTTTGCAAATGCACTCGCGCAACTCAGGGAATCCCTGAAAAAGTAGGCTATATCCTTGTTTTTATCCTTCAATCACCGAAACATCGCTGGCACTGTCATTGCGATTCTGGTACTTCTACTGCCGGTCTCAGCACAGGGTGCTGATGACGCCATAGAAAAACTACCGCCGTCCAATATCTGGTTTGCACCCGCAGCCGATGGCAGTGATTTGCCCGATGCCTACCTGCAGAGCGCAGCACTGCAGACCGAAGGCAAAGACCCCCATAGCGCGCTGTTTACCGAAACAGAGTTTCCGTCGGCAGTCACATGCGGGCGTTGTCATCAGAAAATCTTCACCGAATGGGCGTCTTCAAACCACGCCTATGCGTCGATCTCCCCGATGTTTCATAAGTTCGAGCAGGCCATTAATGACCTGTCCTCTGGCACCATCGGCAGCTTCTGTGTCCGCTGCCACCAACAGGTTGGCACCCAACTCGGTGAGCCACGCGAACTCCCCCTTTGGGACAGGTCCATTGTCGCACGAGAAGGCATCACCTGCGTCACCTGCCATCGGGTCAAAGCCGAGTTCGGTAAGGTAAATGGCGAACGCCATATCGAACCTGGTCCGCTTTCTGACCCGGTCGTCGGGATCGGCCGTGCCGAAAACCTGGGTGAAGTGCTTCAGAATTCGGAAGAATACAAGGTTGCAGGTGCACCCGGCGAAGAAGGAACCGAAATACATCTCGGGGCAATCGAATTTGAACAGATTGGGGATTCGCAGTTCTGCGTGTCCTGCCATCAGGTCGCCGTCAATCTCGGAATCAAGCTTGAAGTCGTATGGGAACAGTACCGCGACAGCCCTGCCGCCGAAGCCGGAATCACCTGTCAGGATTGCCATATGGGCAAAGTACCCGGCGAGGCCGAAGGCTATGCTGAATGGCCTGTCGCTATCGTCAACGGCCGGGTGGTCGGTGACCCCAAAGCCCGACACTCCAACCATGCATTCTACGGTCCAGGCTACCCGATCGCCCATCCCGGGCTCTTCCCGTTCAATCCGCGCGGCTTGCGCTGGACGATTAAGGAATGGCTGACCTTCGACTACCGTGCAGGATGGGGTGAGCCCGATTGGGAAGACCAGCTTACAGCGGGCGGACTTGAAAAGCCGGACTTCCCGCCGGAATGGACAACGCGAAAAGACCGAATGTTTGCGCGTTTCGTTATCCAGCAGAACGAAAAACTTCTGGAAGACAAGCGCCGCGATCGTCTGGCCGTAATGGAGAACGGCAGCCGGATCGACGGTCCGTTCTTTGACGGCAGCCCACCCGAGCGTGGCGAGGATCTGGACCTGCGCTACCGAGTTACAAACACCGACAAGGGTCACAACTTCCCGTCAGGTTCGCTCGGCGCACAGCCGGAAATCTGGCTGAACGTAGCCTTGATCAACCCGGATGGTGAAAACGTCTGGGAATCAGGCTACGTCGACAGCCTCGGCGACATGGCCGACCTACACTCTCTGGATGTCGCGGCAGGTACGGTCGAGCATGATGATCAGCTGTTCAACCTGCAAACCAAGTTCCTGACGACCAACGTCAAGGGAACCGACCGGGAAATGTATCTGCCTGTACAGTTTGATATTGATCAGTTGCCGTTCTTGCGTCCGGCCAACGTTCCAACGAGCGTGCTCAATCATCCGCCCTTTGTGCGAATGGAAGGACGTTCGATCCCGCCTTTGGGCTGGCGTGATGCTGAATATTCAATCCCCGGTGAGCTGCTCACCAAGCCCGGCACTTATCGCCTGCAAGTCCGCATGCGTTCCCGCGCCGAGCCGATCTACTTCATGCGCTTCGTTGGCGCGACGAAGGAGATGGAGCAGCGGATCAATGATTGGATGATCGATATTCATCCCTATGCCGTTGAATTCGAGATCAAGTAATGTCCGTATCTTTGCAAAACATGTGCGCGGTCGCAGCTCTGCTGGCTTGCTTTGGCACAATCCCGGCCGCCTATGCGGATACGCAAACAGCCCAAGCCACGCGACGAGAGGCGCCACCGTCTGAGCTCAATGAAGAACGGACCGGAAGTCCAGAACACAAGAGACACCAGGCCCCGCCGGCAATAGACCCCGCGGTGCGCCGCAGCTCCCTAGAACGGGACGACTTTCGTTCTGACCCCGTCTATCCCGATGAGCCCTATGACGCCGAGGCACAGCTGGAAATCTATGGCGGCAAACGTGCGGTGATAACACCACGACCCGCTCTCGAACTCGGTTTTCCGCAATATCTCGAGGGATCGTTTGGCGCCGGGCACGACATCATCGGCTCAAAGAACCTGGTTCGCCCTCAATTTCTCGCATATGGCGACTGGCGCACCGCCGTCGCGTTTAACGACAATGGCGAAACCGAAACTGGTCTTGTTGCCACCCGTTTGAACCTCGAAACCGATCTCAAGCTCACCGCAACAGAACGCATCCACGCATTTTTCCGCCCTCTTGACCAAGGTGGCAAATTCACGCGCTACGAGTTCGCGGGCGATGATCGCGATCAGGGCGACGTGATCTTTGATCTCAATATTGAGAACTTCTATTTTGAAGGTGATCTGGGTGCCATCCAAAGCGGTTTGACTGACACATATACCAGTTATGACCTTCCCTTCACCTTTGGGCTCATCCCCATGTTCTTTCAGAACGGGATATGGGTCGAAGATGCGTTCGTGGGCGGTGCGTTCGCTCTGACAGCGCGGAATTCACGCCAGCTGGATATATCGAACTACGACCTGACATTCTTCGCGGGCTTCGACAAGGTTTCGAATGCCGGCTTGCAGGACCCCGGTGGCGCGCTCGCCGATCACGCCGGCAACGTTTATGGCATGGCCGTATTCGCTGATATGCGTGAGGGGCATCTAGAAGCCGGATGGGGTTATATCGATGATACACGCGATGAGCCGCAGGCCGACTTTAGCCATCACAACCTCATGGCCGGCTGGACCAAACGCTATGGCGGCTGGCTCTCCAACAGCACGCGCATTGTGTGGAATTTGGGACAAGACCCCTCGGCGAACCAAGAGCAAACCGCCGATGGTGTTGCACTCTTGTTCGAGAATTCTCTGGTCACGTCTCTTCCAACGACGCTCGTGCCCTATTTCAATGCGTTCATCGGCCTTGATCGGCCCCAGCCGCTGGCACGCGGTGGTGATGGACTCTTGAAAAACACCGGCATCAACTTCGAAACCGATACCCTGACGGGGTACCCAAAGCTTGATGACACGGCGCGCGATGCTTGGGGTGGCGCATTGGGTGTCAGCTACCTGTTTGACCTGTCCCGCCAGATCGTCGCCGAGGTCGCAACTGTCCAGCCGATGTCAAACTCGGCGAATGCGCTGGGTGACCAGTACGCGCTGGGTCTGCGCTACCAGTTCAACCTCAATGGCCGTGACCGCTGGCTGGTGCGCACAGATGCCATGTACGGAATTCTGGACAAGCAAGAGAACATTGCTGGCGCTCGGGTTGAGATTCGTCGGAAATTCTGACGCCTGGATCAATCGTGCAACCGGCATAAGAGAGAGCTGCAAAGCGACACTTCGCTGGCCCTCCAAACCATCGTGCGCCTTCTCGCGCGCCAAGCCGCACGCGCGGCCTTCGCCGCCGCGCATTCTCCTGATGCATCTTGTCCAGCCAAGATATCACGGTGAATAGCCCCGAGTTTTCTAGACGCCCTCGGTTACGTTTCGCGCTGTCGTTCCAGCTCGGCGGGTGACAGCATCCCGTTTGTCCCTCGTCATATAAATTGGAACAATCAGCGGGCTAACCTAAGAGAGATTCTGGCTACGTAATCTTCTGGGCAATGAAACCCGATGCACCCTTACCCTTTGAGCGTTTCACCACGTATCCTTTGGCTCCCAGACGGAATGTCTTAACTTCCTTGAACTGATCCAGTGCAGCAACCAATGCATCTGCAACAGGGTCACGGACATCTTTCGGTGCCTTGGACTGGGATTTCATCCACTTAGTGAACGCTTCCTCTGCGATGTCGTCACCGACACTCTTGCGGAGAGCATTGAGTTTACGAACCTGACCTTT
>JABGOW010000191.1 GCA_018645275.1 Verrucomicrobiota bacterium | reverse complement strand
TACTCGCACTCTTAACCCCAACACTTACTCGGATACACTTAACCGACCCGCTTCCTCGATTTCTACTTGCTGCCGGTCTAACGCCTAACTCCTAATCCCTTCGTCGCCCCACCCACAGCCCAGATCCTCACATTCACCTTTTGACACTTGTCTCAAAACGCTGGGCAGAAACTGTGGCGAAACTATTGCTTGATTTATTGATCCATTGTATGAGATAGTCGTTCAAATGCAACACAATTCTCGAGAAGACAAAGGAGCAGGCATGGACCCGATTCTATCTGGGGTAAACTACTTTGCCGGCTGGTGGAAGCCGCTGCCGAACAAATGGCACCGTCACGCCGACTCCTTTGCCACTGAGCAAGGCAGCGACTGGCGCCCCGATTTTCCCGAGCGCGTTCCCCTGCTAGGCGAATTCAACTGCCAGGAGACGATGGACCGGGAGCTGGAAGCGGCTTCCGCCTATGGCGTCGATTTTCTGCCGATCCTCTGGTACTACAACGAGCCGAACCAAGAACGCGAGCCCAACAGCCGCTTCCTCAACCGCGTGTTTGATGAATTCGTCGACTCGCCGATGGCCGACCGTATCAACTTCTTCATGGAGTTCTGCAACCACCCGCCGTTTGAGGTCACCACCAACCAGCAGTGGCAGGAATGCCTGGATAGTTGGGAGAAGTACATTACCCACCCCTCCTATCTGAAGGTTGGCGGACGCGCAGTCTTCAAGGTGCACGGCGCGCAGTATTTCATTGAGCAGAACGGCGTCGACATCAGCCGCTGCGTCAAGCAGCTCGACTCCATCCGTGAGCTGTTTCGGCAGCACGGCATGGATGCCATCATCGGCGCTGGCGTGATGGCAGCCGACCATGTTGCTGCCGGCAACCCGATCGCAAAAGTGTTCGACTTTACCTGCACCTACATGGACTTGCCGGATCTGGTGCGCACGGAAGAGGACTATCCCTACGAGCTGCTCGGCGAGCACTGCCGCATGGCGCGTCGCGTGCACAGTAAGGACGCGATTCCTTACATGCCTTACTTGCCCGCCGGCTGGAGCCCGCGCCCGTGGCCCGAGACCCGCCCCTTCTTTGCCTTCCCTAACCGCGACGAATGGCGGAGGGAGCTCGAACTGATGAAGCAGGATCTGCTGACCATGCCGAACCTCGGCCTGCCTCTGCGCAACGGCTCTGTCCAGCCCGCCTTCAACTGCTATGCCTGGAATGAGTTCGGCGAAGGCGGTATCGTGGCCCCGACCCACATTACCGAATATATGAAACTCGAAGAGCTCCAGTGCGTCTTCAAGCCGGAGACCGTAAGAAAGAAAACAGAGCGTGCGCTTCATCCGGCATAGCACTCTCTCCCCGGCCGCCCCGTTGACCTGCCTGAGACGGCTTCGCGCTAACACCAAAGAGGAACCGCAATGGAGAAGATCGCATTCAAGATGAAACTGAATCCGGGGATGAAGGCTGAGTACATCAGGCGCCATGCGGGAATCTGGCCAGAGCTGAAGAAGCTTCTGACAGATGCAGGCGTCAGCGACTACACGATCTTCCTCGATGAGGAAACGAACACCCTGTTCGGCGTGCAGAAGACCTCCGGTGAAGGCGGTTCACAAGATCTCGGAAAACTCGAGATCGTGCAGAGATGGTGGAAGCATATGGCCGACATTATGGAGACGAACCCAGACAACTCGCCGCTAACCGTGCCACTGGAAAAAGTCTGGCATATGGACTGATACGACTGACAAGAACGAGTCGGCATGAATCCCCGCTGCGACGCGCGACCCGCGCGCGGGATCGCCTGTGGAACGGGTAGTACGATCAAGCTCTGCGGTGGATGAAAGCCGTACGCAGCAGCGCCATGTTCACTCAGGCTATCTTCAACGTAAGACGCCTGCCGATCGCTTCGGCAAACTTTTCGAGCGTCGAAAGTCTAATGTCTTCCGCATGGTTCTCGATGCGGGAGATCGCCGACTTCTTGGTATGGAGGCGCTCGGCAAGATCATCTTGAGTCAGTCCGGCTTCCTCGCGCGCAGCGCGAAGAACGACACCGATCTTGAACTGCTCGTACCCGATCTCAAAACCATCGGCGAAATCAGCAGAGCGCTTCTTCCGCTCCTGAATATACCTGTCAAGATCATCCATTGTTCTTCCTCCGTTTCAAATAGTCTGTCTTTCGTTCCTCCGCGAGGCGAATCTCGCCTCTCGGTGTCTTCTGACTCTTCTTCTGAAAGGAGTTAGTCAAGATGATCAACTCCTGTCCGTGAAAAAAACCGAGCAAACGGAACGAGTTCCCGCCAACATCGACACGGACTTCCCATATGTTGTCCGTGCTGACCAACTTCTTCAGATAGTTGGTCGGCACTCGCTCCAAATCACGCACAGCACGCAAGACCCACGCAATCTTGCGTGCAGCCTTGTCCGGTAGCGTGTCGAGATGCTCCCGGACAGGGCAGCGCCCTGATACTGTGATGTAGAACTGGGCTCTCCTCATTGCGCAAAGGTTAACATATTAGTGAACTCAGTCAAGTCTGATCTTCAGTGCTGAGAAGTGCTCCGCCTATTCGTGAGGGCGTGCGCTGGGAGAGGTTGCTTGATGACTCCGCGCGGACCCGTCCGCAGGTTGAGCCTGCCGCGCCGATTCCTCATCGCAAGAGGAGTTGACATAACGTCCCGAGCGGTGCTAGAATTTGCGTTGTTGCGTTACGCATGTTGCGTCACGCTATATTGGACATATGGACTGGAGGAATCATGAATCCGTTCCATCACGGAGTAGCGATTACTGGACAGGAGTTCTGCCCTCGCCCGGAGTTGGTGTCCACCTTGCGCGGGCATATCGACTCGAATCAGAACTGTGTCATACGCGGTGTCCGCCGCATCGGCAAGACTTCGGCAGTTCTCGAAACCTTGCGGACCCACAAGAAGGCAAAGTACATCTATGTCAACTGCTGGGGAAAGTTGGATGTCGACAGCCTGGCGAGCGCCATATACGAAGCGTTCCTGATTCATCAGCAACGCCAAGGGCTCTCCATCGAGAAGATCATTCGAGGGTTCGCGCATCTAAGGCCGAAAGTAGCGCTAGACCCCTACTCCGGCGAACCCACCTTCACCGTCGACACGCGTGCAGATACCGCTCAGGACCCGCGGTCCATCGAACGCGTGCTCGATACGCTTGCGCACGAAGGCGAGAAATGCCCACTGGTTGTTGTGCTTGATGAGTTTCAGGCGCTGCTCACACTTCCGCAGGCAGAAGCACTAATGGCCACCATGCGCGGTGCCATCCAGCTGCAGTCACACGTAACCTACTTCTACCTCGGAAGCACCCGCAACCTGATGGACCAGATCTTCAATAGCCCTGACCGACCGTTCTACAAGTCGGCGGCTTCAGTCAACGTGGAGCCTATCGAACGTTCGGTCTACATCCCCTATATCAAAGACAAGTTTGCCACAGGAAAGCGAGGCGCTTCCTCTGCTGCACTCGCCGCCATATTTGACGCCGCTTGCGATATCACCGGTGACGTACAGCAACTATGTTCCGAGATCTGGAACTTCACCAACCAGGGCGAGACGATCAAGACGGAAACGGTTCCGCACGGACTGGAACGCATCCACCGGGCCGAACATGAGTCAAACTCACGCATTATCGAACTGCTCACCCCGGGACAGGTGCGTGTACTGGTTGGTCTGGCGCGTGTCGGCGGCACCTCGCCTACCTCCAAGGAGTTCTTGAAGGCCTCCGGTGTCGCGCAACCTTCTTCAGTAACAAGGGCGATCAACCGGCTTTCCGACCGCGGCCTGATCTACAATAGCCCCGAGGGCTACAGATTCTTCAGCCCTTTCTTCCGCACCTGGCTTCTCACACAGGAGCTCTGACTCCGCGAGGTACTCCCGGGAAGCGGGCTCGAACCAATCATGTGTGAAACGCGTGGGAATCGAACGCCCAGCAACCAACGCTCAACTCCCAACGTCCAAGGAAAAGAATCCCGGAGTTGGACGCTGGATGTTCGGCGTTGGTTCAAGGTTCAAACTAATGCGGCCCCCAGCGTCGTACCTCCGCCAGATCATGCAAGGGGGAAACCTGGCGCTCCTCCAAATCCCCTCCCTCTTTGTCGCGAGCTTTGTTCTGAGCTTTGTCGGACACCATTCGAGGACAATGGCCTCTGCTCGACAAAGCTCGCGACAAAGAAGGGGAGAAGATGCTTAAGTCAGTGCAATTCGGGGCTGTCGCTCCCCTCTATCAGATCACGAAACGGATAAGGGCGCTTGTCTTTGGTTGCGTCGTAATCTGGGTTTAGCTGCGGCATGTAGTGCGGCTTTACGTTATTCTTCAGCCAGTCCTGCGTCTCTTTGAACATCGCCTGGGTGAGTTCGGGAAGCTGCTGCGACAGATCCTTTTTTTCGTATGGATCCTCGACGATGTTGTAGAGTTCCAGTTTGCCATGCCAATCCCAGATCAACTTGTAATCGCCCTTGCGCATGGCGGAGTGGGGTGTCAGTGGCAACCCATTATCCGGATGCTTTACGATTACATTGTATGGGTAGTGCCAGATAATCGTGCGATCAGCCGCTTTGCCTTTCGGATCAGCGAGAAGGCCGGTCAGATCCATGCCATCGAGATCTTCAGGGACTCTATTTCCTGTGATAGCGGCAAGCGTCGGCAGGTAATCATAGGATGACACCACGGCGTTACACCAGATTCCCCCTTCATATTTTCCCGGCATGTAGAATACCAACGGCACGCGAACACCGCCTTCGTACATGGTGGCTTTGCCGCCTTTGAAGGGTGCGTTATCGGTGGATGTCGTGTATTCCGCGCCGCCATTATCCGAAGCAAACACGATCAGCGTGTTCTCATCCAAGCCCTGCGCTTTAAGCGTCGCCATAATGCGCCCGACCGAGTCGTCGAGGTGCTTGACCATGGCAGCATACACCGCGTTCTTATGCCCGAGCGTTCCCTTTTGGGGTTTATCGGCAAAATGTTGAATCGTTGCTTCGGGTGCCTGCAACGGGGTGTGCACAGCAAAGTGACAGAGATAGAGGAAGAACGGCTTCTGAGAAACGCCTTTCGTTCGCTCAGCTCCATACTTATCTAGAAAGCGCACTGCGTCATCGGTCAGTTTATCAGTCAGGTATTCTTCAGATCCTTTTGTGAAATAGTGTGCACCGCCGGCATCCCTAGAGTAAGGAACTTCATCGAACCCGTGTGCAGCGGGCTGCAATGCTTCTACGTTATGCCCGCCCAGGTGCCATTTCCCGATGAAGACCGAATGATGGCTGTCCAGCACGTTCGGCAAGTTCGCAGGTGAAGGCTCAAGCCCGGTATTGGACTTACCATTCAACCACGCCTGCTGCTCCTTAATTCGGTCTTTATGGCCCATAGCATCGTACGGGCTGTGACCATCCGGCACGGGCCGCTTCTCACTGAAATAGGTTGGGGTTCTCGGGGTAGCTGTCGTAAACCCCGAGCGGGCCGCATTCTTTCCCGTCATAATCGACGCGCGGGTCGGCGAGCAC
>JABGOW010000224.1:1321-5518 GCA_018645275.1 Verrucomicrobiota bacterium | reverse complement strand
GTCGATTTTACTGAGCGCGGCTGCCAGCTCCGCGATCGGACGATTCTTAAACGCATGTTTCTTGGTGTAGAGGCTTTCGATCTCTTTGATCGGCCAGCGGAAGAGTTTGATGCCATCCGGTGTGGTGCGCAGTTCCATAGTCGTAGGGAAGGACATCTGCTGGTTGAAGGGCATTCCGACTTTGTCGAAGTTGCTTCCCCGCATCCAGCCAATAACCACCGTGCGACCATCCGGGCTGTTGTTAAAGGTTTGGGCCGCATAGTAGTTCCGCCCGAAGTCGCCCAAACCGACCTTCTTGTCGGTGGTGAAGCTGGTGCCGTCGAACTCTCCAATTTCGTAGTCGAAACTGGCATCGTACAAGAGCCATTTCATGTTGTCCGGATTGCCGTCAACGGGGAGATGAACAAAGTCCATGCACTCAAAGGCCCAGTTGCGGTCAAAGTCGCTGGCCACCTCCCAGTCCGTCAGGTTGTCCGAAGTAAAGAAGCGGACCTTGCCCGAGCAAATCGGCTGGTCCTTGAAGCGTTCCGCCCTTCGACCACGCTTGTCCTTGGCGGTGATGGCTTTTTTGACCCATAGGATCATGACCCATTTACCGCTTGGCTCGCTTGTCTCGGCGGCTTGTCCCGGCATAGCCTCGGCGACGCCGGAAGTCTTGGACGGAGCCGGATGCCAGAAGAGTTTGGGATCACGTTCGGCGAGATCGAACCCCTGGTTGGGGACGATGGCTTTGCCCTCGTTGAGCAACTCAAAGGTTCGTCCTTTATCCGTACTGTAGGCGAGCGCTTGATAAAAAGGTTTCTTGGCCAACGTGAAACAGGCAATGAGCGTCTTGATGTCGCCTTTCTGTTTGCCGAGCGTGTTGTTGTGGTCAACGGCAGCGGTGCCGGAGAAGATGGTTCCGCCACCATAGGGCAGTATCACGTGAGGAAGTTGCTCCCAGTGCACCATGTCCTTACTGACCGCGTGGCCCCAGGTCATATTTCCCCACTTGTTGCCTTGGGGATTGTGCTGAAAGAAGAGGTGGTACTCGCCATCGTAGTACACCATACCGTTGGGGTCGTTCAGCCAGTTCTTGCGTGAGGTGAAATGGAACTGCGGGCGGTGCTTCTGGTTGTAGTCGGTATCCAGGTAGGATGCAAAGGTTTGCATGTCCTTGGCTGGAGCATCCCCTGCGGTTACCGTTGCTGTGACGCCATAGATAGCCAGGCCTGTCATGGCCAGCATGACTGTCGTCGTTCTTGCTTTCTTCATCTTCATCTATTTCTTACTCCCTTTATCACTTATTCTTAAACCCTTTGAATCTCCGCATGCCCCCCTTCGAAGGCATGAAGAAACACACCTGACCTCACCATAACTAATGCCCGCACACCAATACTTGTCGGAGCAAACCCCTTGATGTAGTGCGGCTTACCCGCAGGGAAGCCGCCCAAGGGACGGCGCCTGCCCTCCGCTTTCCGCCCAGGCGGACAGGCAGCTCCGGGTCAAACGCACTACATTTAAACCGAGACGTTCTTGTGTTTGGTATAATGCCCACCTTATTCTCCAGAATCGTGCTCCCGGGTAACTATGCCGGCAGCTTTTCCCTGGTGGGGGGGGGAGAATACAAACGTAGCGCCGGCATGCCGGCGCTACGTTGCGCGGTACATATCTCCGGGCTACCAGTCGCCGTTGCTGGCCTCAGCGGAGCTGAGGAGCGTCGCCATCCGCTCGGACGTCCGTGCGCTCGTAGACACGACGCACAGTCCTACCCTCTACTGTATGGAGATTACAGTTCCTTTCAGCGGCTGCGCGTCAAACGCCATGCCGGTCAACCCGCGATTATCACCAGAGACCCTATCAATGCTCACCTTGATGTCATCGCTGCCCTCTCCGATATCGAAGTACATGTACCACCGTTCACCTCCCGATACGTTGTAGCCGCTGGCATCTCCGCCACCAAGTATGGCATTCGAAACCGTGATTGTGTTCGCAATACCCGCGCCAGCCGCGCTACCGAACAGAGTGAGTCGAAATTTCTCATTGGTCGCGCGCTCAATGATGATGTCGAAGTCCGACTCGCCGTAACCGTAAGTACCCCGTTTATCACTCCCTACGTTCAGCGGATCATCGAAGTCAGCCCAGCCGTTACTGCCTTCCCATGCCTTAGGTGTACTGCTGATGGAGGTGATGTAAGATGGCAGCGTATCGTCATCCGCATCCGTCGTAGAGTAAACGTCGTGGGTTCCGTTATTGGCAACGGCGCCGCTGACCGAATAACCAAACCACTTCCAGCCATCGGTGCCCAGGATGTTGTCCGAGTCTCCATCGTGAGGTTTGGCGACCGACGCAGTTCTCCATTCCGGACCGGTGAAGGCACCTGCATCGCCCGTTTCGTCAGTGGCAACATGTGTGATGGTCGCTGCCGGGGGGGTAATGCCCGACAACTTGAAGCTCTGGATCGTTCCGGTTACAGGATCGGCGGCCCTGCCATACATGGCACCGATTCCGACAGCGTTGAAGCTCTCGTCACCCGTGAAGGTGATGGTGCCGAAGGAATTCGCACCCTTGAAAACCTCCATTGTACCGTAGTCGCTGGTACCGTCATAGCTTGTGAAATCAAGAACTGTCGTCAAGGTTTCAAATCCACCGGCAGTAGAGAGACTCGAGATGATTCTTTCTCCTACCGTGTAACCCAGCCCACCCAAAATCTGGAAATCAGCATTTCCGCGCCACATCCACCATGCAGCGCTGGTAGTGGTGTCATGGCTTACTCCAGTACTCGGTGTGCCGCTCCAAAACCCAACGGTAATCATTCGAGTGCGAGCTCCTCCCATGGTGTTATCCACGACAATTTCGAGCTCGAACTTGCCCTGATCCGCCGGGTTAATAACAGAAGATATATCGATATGGGCAGACTGGACGTTGGGTGTGTTAATTGCGCCGTTCTTCGTCATGGTGGTATCGTTCGGTGAGACCCACGTCAGGCCGCCGGTTTGGAGCGTGCCGCCGTCGACGGTTTCCCCATTCAGCGTCGTGCCGTCGCCATCGCTGAAGTCATGGTCGATCAAGACCGACGCATGCGCCGCGCCAATCAATAAACTCACGCCTAATGCGCATAACATTTTCTTCATCTTCTCTCCTCCTGTTGCTGATTTCTTCATCTTCTCTCCTCCTGTTGTTATTCTCGGACAGCTACTTCAAATGCTCCTGCATATCTTCCAGCGCCACGCCCTTGGTCTCGGGCACCATGGTTTTGACCCAAATAAGCTGTAGCACCATCATGAAGCAGAAAAAGCCAAAGATAATTGTCGGCACGATCGGGTTGATTCCGGTGGTTGATTCCGCAGCCGCAGGATTTGCTTTATTGAGGGCAGAAACAGCCATAGGGAATACAAAAGTCAGTGATGCAGCAAATAGCCAATGGGTAAAGCTACCGAGAGCCTGCCCGGCCGCACGGTTGCGGTTCGGAAAGATTTCGCTAATGAATACCCAGATGACTGCGCCCTGTCCGACTGCGTGTGCTGCGATGAAGGCGAAGATGCAAAACGGCACAATCCCGAAGTTCTCGGCACTGAATGCCCAGGCACAGAGGCCGAGCGAAGCAATGTATCCAAAAGAACCAATATAGAGCAACGTGCGGCGACCAAGGCGATCAATAAGCCATAGACCTACATAAGTGAAAATCAGGTTCGTAATACCGATACCGACAGACTGCAACAACGCGGCCTGCTCACCCAATCCTGTCCATTCAAAGATGCGTGGGGCAAAGTACAAAATAGCATTGATGCCGGAAAGCTGGTTAAAGAAGGCCACAAAGAATGCGAGCATGATCGGCGTTTTGAGGCGTGCAGTGAAGAATTTGGCAGCGGTTTTCCGGTCGCCCAAACTTCTTTCGACTGAGTCAGCTAATGCATTCAACTCAGCCTCGGACATTTCAGGATTGATTTGACTGAAGACGGCAATTCCTTCTTCGCGCTTGTTGGCGTGAGTGATGAGCCAACGGGGGCTTTCGGGCAGCGTGAAGCAGAAAACGGAGTAGAGTAGTGCGGGAATGGCTTCGACTCCCATCATCCAGCGCCATGCTACGGCTTCGGCCATATATTTACCGATCAGGAAGTTCGACACAAAGGCAATCAGAATACCAAACACAATGTTGAACTGGAACAGTCCAGCCAGACGCCCGCGACGTTCAGCCGGGGAAATTTCGGATATGTA
>JABGOW010000224.1:0-1221 GCA_018645275.1 Verrucomicrobiota bacterium | reverse complement strand
GTTAGTGCCCAGAAAAACAACTTATTATTATGCTTCATAAACCTATACCTCTTTCAATTCTTGCGGGAATGCCGGAACGGCCCCCACATGTGTACATACAAATGTGGCAACGCGATTAGCGTGATCGTTAATTTTAGACAAACTTCTATTGTCCAATAATCCCATACATAAAGTCGCGGTAAAGGAGTCACCTGCCCCGACACTGTCTACAGCCTTTCCAGTACATCCCGGATGCTCTGAAATTTCGTCGGCAGAGACCAGCAGACTGCCATCAGGACCGCGCGTATAGGCGATCAGGCTCAAATCAAAAACGTCAAGCATACTGCGCAGTTGTTCCTGCACGGAGCCGGACAGACCGAACATCTCTGCCATCACCGGCAGCTCCTCATCGCTCAATTTCAATATATTGGCGTGCTCAAGCGATGCCGCAATGATCTCCTTGTTGAAAAATGCCTGCCGTATATTAACATCAAATATCTTCAGGGCGTCTGGACGCATTCCACCAAGAAAATCATGAATCGTTGCATAAGAAACGCTGCAGCGCTGAGAAAGAGAACCAAAACAGACCGCATCAGCTTGCGGAGCTAAAGCTTCGAGCTCCGGCGTCATACGGATCATGTCCCAGGCAACATTCTCACAGATCTCATACGAAGGCTTGGCGTTTTCATCAAGAGTCACCTGAACTGTGCCGGTAGGATGTTCATGATTATCAGATATGTAGCTTTGATCGGCATTGATCTCAGTCAGCGCATTGCGAAGCTCAGACCCAAGTGCATCATCACCAATGCTGCTCACGGGGTATGCTTCAGCACCAAACTGGCCACAGTGACAGGCAAAATTTACCGGCGCGCCACCAAGACGTTTATTAGTCGGAAAGATATCCCAGAGCAATTCTCCGATACCGACAACAGTAAAACTCATGACAGAACGGCCCCTTTCTTCAGAAAGCACCTACAAGATGACATAGGGTGACATTTACGTCAATGCAAAAATAGTCACTTTTTAATTGCAATGGTTTGGTAAGTACATTATGTTTACATTTATGAAAAAGAAATACCAGATTGTATACGAGACGATTCAGCGGGAGATTGCAGAGGGGCGCTACGGGGTGGGCGAGCTTCTGCCAATTGAGAAGGAGCTGACGGCGCGGTTCGAGGCGTCGCGCCCGACGGTAGCCAAAGCGCTGGACATGCTGCGGCGCGAAGGCGCGATTGAGCGCAC
>JABGOW010000033.1 GCA_018645275.1 Verrucomicrobiota bacterium | reverse complement strand
CGGAATGTCGGAGAGCTCTCTGCTGCGGGCATTCAAGCAGGCGACCGCCCGCGCCCCCACGCAATACCTGCTGGAGTTGCGACTGCGCCGGGCGCGGCACCTCTTGCGTTACACCAGGCTGAACGTTACGGAGATTGCCTTTCAAACCGGCTTCAATGACAGCAACTACTTCGCCCGGCAGTTTCGTAAGGGAGTCGGCACCTCACCGCGCGAGTACCGAAGGCAAAGCACCCCCGGCAACCATAGGCCAGCATTACAGTAAAACGTTTGAAGGAAACACCATCACCACATAATGGGCTTTATCTGCCATGGCACAAGTCACCAGGCGGAGACCGAACGGCCCACAGATGTTGGCGTCGAGATTCCTGCTCCCCAGCGCGGAGAAGAGACACTGCCGATTGGGTCGGAAGGGATTAATCTACCGTTAAGTCGGCAGCTTCCGCGTGATATGGCCCCAGCGAACTGACGGAGCATTTACCCCAAATGGGGCAGCCGCTTTTCCGACACGCAAAGCTGCCTCGATCCGAATTCACGGGCATTTCCTTCGCGTGTCGTCATCTCCGTTTGCGTAGCGAATCGCCCGACCAAGAAGGGAGGCAACGAAATCCCGGTATTTTGACCGGTTACTCGCAGTCTCGCACCATGTAGCAGACTAATAGAAAAGTTTGTGCCAAGTTTTGCCACATTCGGAATGCAGCTTGGTGCAGCTCTGTGCAGCTTGGTGCAACTCGCAAAGTTGCGAAACCCCTTGTTATGCAGCTAGATGCAGCTTAATGCAGTTAGATGCAGGACGTGGGGGAGGGATTAGAAATCCGCTGCTCTATCCAACTGAGCTACAGGGGTCCAATAAGAGGGCGGGATTATGAAAGACACAGGGCTGTGCGTCAATGCTAGAGGCACATGGAGATTCGTGCTTGCTCGCGCAGGTCTTTGCAGATTGCGATTGCGTCACGGGCCGTCTCTCGGTCGGCGAATTCCCCTGGATAACGGAAGACGACTGCGTAGTTGTTCAAGACCACGAGGGATGTCCGCATTCCCTCCCAAAGAGGTCTGGATGGCAATATGAGATTCAATAAATGTACAAGGTTATGCGTTCTCTCGAACGGTATGCCTAACTCATGAAGGCAGGCCTTCAGGTATTTCTCTGTACATTGCTGCGCGTGAAAACAAGCAGCGTCAAAGTTAGGTTCCTTGCGAGCTCGGTATTCGCGCTTTGCCGCAGTGAAAATCGCCCTCGGCTTTGCGAATCCACTCGTCAGTCAGAGGCTTCATAAAGGACTTGTCCGCGAGTTGTGGCTTCAGTGAGAAATGTGTCCGCCTGTCTGATCCGGTTCTTTAGCTCGTTTTCGGTTCGCACAATCAGGTCGACAGCGAAGCGAGGCTTCAGTTTTCGAATAATCTTGGCTGCTGTACGGAGGCTGTTGCCCCGGTAATCCATTGTCCAATTATGACGGCATCCCACTATATAAGGCTATGCCACTCCGCAAGGGGAGTGATTGGTGGGTAACCTTATCAATACTTGAGGATTACATTGGCTATGAACGAAAGAGAGAATATTGACGAAAAAACAGCCGCGCTTGAAGCATGGCGTAAGCGTATGAAAGCCGACCGTGCTTGGGTAGAACTCGCAACCGATCAGTTCCAGCCACACTACGTCGCTCGGGAGCTATGAAGGGCAAGCCACTCCCAAGTCTCAATGAGCACTTGGATGCAAGCTAGGCAGAGCCTTGCTGAATCATCTCTATTCTTCGAATTTACATATCAACAGGTTAACGCTTCGTTGTGCTTCGGACTATTCCTGCTCTGGAAAGTCGGCAGAGGCAAACGCCCTCGCGGGCCGTTCTGCGTGCAACAAGGACGAGTAACGGACCATTCCCGACAAGCCAACCAGTCGCCTGGGGATGCGGATTAGTAGGCCGGAAACTCTGAGCTACACCGCTTCCTTCAGAAATCCACTGGCAAATTTATGCAGAACACTGCCGATGAGCGTCTGATAGGGCAGACCTTCCCGCGCCGCTCGTCTCTGTAGAGCCGCAAGGTCATTCTCTGAGATTCTGATGTTGATCTTGCGGTTCTTTCTCAACGTGTTGCGGGCGATCTCCTGAAAATCATACTGAGACTTCACGGTCTTCAGTTTTCCGCTTTCGAAAGCCTCCATGATTTCGTTCTCGTATTCATCAAGAACCATGTCTCTCTTATGCTTCATCTTTGCCTCCAAGGTATCTTCTGGTCGCTTTTCTACTTGGTATGATCGTCTTAAGAAAACAGGAGTCTCCGTCCTGTACATATGGGACCATATAGGCGTACCCGTCCAGGTCAACGATCAGTAGCCTTTGACGGGGATACTTCTTCTTGTTTGGGTGGTCAGTTTCGACAACGGTGGCCCCAGATTCAATCCGCGCCACGATTTCCTCAAAGGTGATGCCTCTCTCTTTGGCGAGGACCTCATTCTTTTCGGCATTCCATTCAAATATCATCGTGATCCAATGGTATGGCATTGTCCGTACAATGTCAACCCTCATTCTGCCGTGTGTCTTCTTGCCCATGACTGATTCTTTTGGAAGTAGAGCACACATTTCGCCGGTAATTCTGAAAAGTCGGGGCTCCTATAACGTGAACCTTGTCGTGAACCACTGCGAATAACCATTCCGTGAACCTTGTCGTGTTATGCTGCGCGCAGCATAACTCGGCAAAGTTCACGGTGAGTAGACTTGGAAAGGGGCAGGACCGAAGGTTCGCTCAGGGCCGCCATGAAGCTTTCTTCGATAGAGCAATCCGAAAAGCAAGATCTGAGTTGTGTCGCGCCATCGTGCCGAGGAACCCGTTGGTCGTGGCTTTTCTTGGATCACTCTGTCTTGACGGCTTCGGCGGACGAAGAACACCATCGCGTGCAAATGCAGCAGGGGCGGCAGGAGGACGTGGAGCTGCGGCGCCGCGATGTGGTTCTGTCGCCTGATGTCGTACAGGATGCTGTCGCGCGGGAGTTGAAGCTGCTCTCCTCTGAATTTCCGGTGGCGCGCGGCAACAGTTTTGCCCGCGACCTGCTCATTTTGAGCTGGCGTGATTTCTGTGGTCTATCCAACCGCGAGATCGGACATCGCCTGGGGCACGCCGACGGGGCCACCGTGGGGAAACGTTTTGCCCAACTCCGTGGCGATTCCGGCCTCCATCACGGCATGCAGAAAGTCACGGCCAAGGTGAAGAAACGCTCAATTGACAATTGCAAGGCCTGACCCCGAAGCGGACAAAAAAAGCAGTGTCGTCGGCATGCCGCAATGCAGGCCTTCCGCACTTCACGCATCACTCCTTGCGACATTTCTTCTGTAGCAATGCCATAGAGGCAGGAGTTGACTTCAAAGCCATTGCGGGATGGCTAGGGCACAAAGATGGCGGCTTGCTCGTTGCCAAGACCTACGGGCACCTGAGAGACGAACACAGCGCTCTAATGGCTCAACGCATGACCTTTGAGGCGGTGAGTGATGAGTGATCTGGCGGTGGCAAATGATGTCCCGTGCCCGAAGTGGGCTTCTGATATGTTTGATGAGCTTGCTGAAGCTCAAGAGGCAGTATTCCTGAAAGTCATTCCTGATTCAGCACCCTATTGGGTTGGGAATATGCTTGTTGAGGTCGTCAAGACGATGAACCCAACGATCAAGATGCACAATGGGCCATTTGATATAGCGGTTGTCGGCTCATTTGTTGGTCACCTGAACTGGTTCTTGAACGATGAGGATGGGATCATCAAGCGGCAATTTGAAAAGGCAACTGATCTTCTTGAGTTTCTTGATAATGAGCTGAAGCGAAAGCTAAGCAAGAAAGCGTATGCGCGACTGCAAAAGGAAGGAGAGAAGTACTCGCAGCAAATTGAGTCAATGTGTGCCGCCTTCGTTTGCCAGTCAGAGCACATGTGTGTCCTTGTTGACAAGTGTATGAAAAGAGTTCTGGAACAGCCGCCAAGCCAGCAGGCTCAGTTCTTTGATGCGTATTCAAAAGCCGTAATGATTCCATCGCTAGATGAAAATGCCTTGGTCGTTCGGGACAAGTTCCCGGGTACTTCGGTGATCTATGGGATCATGATTCTACTTTGGCCGCTTGTGGATGAATTGCCGTCGATGGCTGCGCTCCATGAATGGCTTTGTCGCTTGTTTGGTCCGAATCAGATTGGTGAGCTTTCGCGCGTAAAGGGAATTGCGAAACGATTCAGGATCAAGCTTGCTCCTCGTGGTCGCCCAAAGAAAAAGAGACGCTGACCTCTCTTCCCTGTCCCTTTTTCGTTCTCGCCATGCCGTCTAGGTTGGCGGCATGAAAAGACAAGTTACATCAGGACATGTCGTGCCGAAGCTGGCGCTTTCCAGAGTGGAAGCTGCCGAAGCTATCGGAGTCACCCCGGTCACAGTCGACCGCTTAGCCAAGCGGGGATTGCTGAGACCTTCACGTGCAACCCGTCGCCCGCTCTATCCCATCTGGGAGATAGAACGGTTCCTTCGAGAGACATCACAGTCCATTGAGATTGAGAGCTTGAGAAGTGCGCGCAGTGAGGAGGGCCAGTAATGAGCCCGACCGAACAGAGCGCACGCAGGAACAGTGACGACACGGTGCTACACGGTGCAGAGCCCGAGCAGAGTCGATGCCCGGGCGCGAGCCCGGGCGCGGCTCTCGCTGGGGGTGACATCAGTAACACACCCCCTCCAAGTAGTAAGTGGGTCGCGGCTGAAGATTGGATGGATATAGCCTTCTACGTCGATTGGCATGCGGACAAGTGGGAAGCTCTGACAAAAAGGCTAGACGAATGCAAGACGTACGCTGCGATGAAGGACGCGCCAGAAGAGGTTACCGGGTGGTTTGCAAAGGGTACGCGAATCGAGGTCGATCCTACAGGGGCAAGGTCGGGGAAGGGGAAAAAGGGAATCTACTGCGCATGGAAGTTCACTTGGGCTGATGCGCTGTGCTTCCGCATCGTGAACCGATCACGAATACACGAGACAATGCCAAATGTCTTTGTGACTGTGGATGGTACCGCCTGCCTCACGAAAAATGCCACCGACTGGTATCAGGATGCGAAACGGCTGATTGAGATCCTTGGTGGCGTGATTCGACAAGACAAGCTGAGCCGCGTTGATATCTGTCTGGACATGCCGCACGTTCCGATAGATGAGTTGGTCTCGTGCTTCGATGAGGGGCGCTACATTTGCCGTGCCAATGCGATCGGTAAGCTGGAATCGAACGGCAAGACAATCTACTTCGGTGAGAGCCCTATAAAGGCTCGCATCTATGACAAGCTCCGCGAGGTGCAGAAGAAGGCTGATCCCATCAAGACACTGGCAATGCAGCTTTGGCGCTGGCGTGGCTCTGGGTTCCCTGACGCTGCAACACGCGTTGAATTTCAGATCCGTAGGGAAGGCCTGAAGACTCGCGGGATCGATAGTGTGCAAGACTATCTAGACCGTCGCGCATCGCTTGTGAAGTACCTAACCAAGGAGTGGCTCAGGCTGACGCTAGATCATGTGGACAAGGAGAACA
>JABGOW010000362.1 GCA_018645275.1 Verrucomicrobiota bacterium | reverse complement strand
TGATTAAAAGTCAAGTGCTCTGACCAACTGAGCTAACGGCCCCCTTTGAAAAGTCGCGTGAACACTAGGTAATGCACATACCCCTGTCAAGCTAACCCGACCCAAAGGCGAAAAATTGGCAGCGGCAACACGGGGTCCGATTCAGTGTGGCCTCGGTGCCGCGGTTAGGGGAGGTCTTAGTTATGTCCTCTGGAGATCCGATCCCCCGTCTTGATCTCGCCGGCCGCGCCTTGCCCAGTCTGTTGCATTAAATCGGCAAAAGGCTTCAGATCAAAGTACATCTGGCGGGTGTCTTCATCCTCGTCAGATGAGGTGAGAAAACGAAACTCATTCTGCTCGTAGAAGGCAATCGTGCGCTCGTTGTTGTATGCATCCACCGTAATGAAGCGGCAACCGGTTCGATTCTCCGTCAAGAACAGGATCTTCAGCCAGTCGAGGATCTCCTGCCCTAACCCACTGCCCTGCATCTCAGAGCAAACGCCTAAACGACCAATCTTCACGGCCGGATAGCTTTGTCGCCGCTTCTCGTTCGGTATCCTCCGCTGTATTCGGTTCCAGAGCTTCTTTGAGCCATCGTCATCCGGGACGCAAGTCAGCTTGTCATTGGAAAGGCTAAAGAACGCAGTGAGTTGGACATCCGCCATAACCAAGTAGGTAACAGCGAAGAGTTGTTCCAAGTACTTCTTGGCATCGTCACGAAGGAACTCGTTCAGATCAGGGTCACCACAGTCGAAGGAAGGAATGGCAGAATCTGCAGCAAGGCAGACGAGTTTATCGAGCGCGAGTCGAGACATGCCCTGACCCCGGCAATCCAGACGTAAACCGATCATACACAGCTTGGGCTCTGGCATACGATGCAGAGTGATCTCGCTGCTCATTCTCCGCGACTTCTCGCTGGAAGCGCGACGCATCTTCTCCTCGTAGAACGGGAGTCTCTTTGATTGGTCTAGCCATTCTTCGTCTCCTAGTGGTGAATCAAGGGTATATACCGCGTGCGCCCTGGTCAAGCCCTTGTCGAGAGCCGTGACCCGAATGGCACTTTATGTTGCGCGCAGCATAAAGTGCCATTTAGCTGTGACCCCTACCCCGTTGTCTTTAGTTCATCACCCCATCTGTCAGTGGCACTTGAATACTCACGCGGGTGCACGTCTGTGGTGTGGACTCAATCTGCAGCTCTCCCCCTAAATCCAGCAACCGTTCGCGCATGCCAAACAGCCCGAATCCTGTGCCCATGTCGACTTCGCCGGTTGTCTCATCATGGTAAAACCCACTCCCATGGTCCTCAACTGCCAGCCTCAAGTTTTTGTCGTCCACAAGCATCGTAACCGCGGCCCCCTTGACGTCCGCGTGCTTTACAACATTAAACAGCAATTCACGTACGCCTTTGAATACCACCGTCGCCGTTGCATCGTTGAGCCTGGCCTCACCCGTTGCACCAGTCAGATCGACATGCAATCCGTAGCGAGCCTCCATGCTCGCGGCGAGTTCCACCATGGCGTCGTACAGCCCCAGTCGGTACAGCGTGGAGGAGCTTAACTCAAAACAGAGTCCGCCAATCTTCTCACTGGCCTCGTTGAGTAAATCTTCCGCCAGTTGCCGAGACGCCGCCGCCTTCTCCGGGCTGTCGGTTCCGCGTGCAACCGCAAGATTGATTTTGCTGGCCGCAAGAAGCTGCCCGACATCGTCATGCAGTCCGTCTGCAATCCGCCGCTGCTCCTTGTCTTGCGCGTGGGCAAGTTGTGCGGCGAGTTGTCGGAGCCGCCGTTGTTGCTCAACCAGACGGGACTCCGCCTTCTTGCGTTCGGTGATGTCGTGTACAATAGAAAACAGCAATTGCCGATGCTGAAACTCAATCGGGGTGGAATGGACCTCTACCGTTCGGATCTCCGCATTGCACAGCCTGTGCTGGAATATAAAGTAGTTCTTCTCCAAACGCCTGGCCCGCTCCATTTCAGCGGCAATTTCTTCCGGCGTCATCGTATTCATGTCGCCAATATGCATCTGGCGCAATCGCGCTTGCGGGTACCCATAGAATCGAACCGCAGCTCTATTGGCATCCACCATGCGACCCGAGGACGGATCAATGAGCAGCATGACGGCATCGTGCATTTCGAACATCGTACGAAAGCGTGTCTCACTCTCCCGCAGCTCCTTCTCCATCCGTTTGCGCTCGGTGATGTTGCGCGTCATCTCAACGCCGCCCACAACGTCGCCTTGCTCATTCTTGATCGGGTAGCCACGAATGGACCACGCCTGGCCGTCGGGCGTCTCCTTCTCGCCCTCACACTCTGCGCCGCTCTCCATGGCGGCCACAACCGGGCAATCGGGACAAGGCGATGTACGATCCTGCCAGATCGCGTAGCACTTACACCCCGTGAGAGCCTCCCGCGACATATTGACGGATTCGCAGGCGGCCAGGTTAGGCCAGCGGATGGTCATATCCTGATCCAGCAGCAGCACGTGCTCCCTGGGGGCATCCAGAATGGCTAGCTTCTCGCGTTCAGAGGTCTGAAGGGCCTTCTGGGCTCGCTCAAGTGCCGATATCGCATGATCCAAATCCTGGGCGTTCTCATCCACAAGCTGCCCCAGGGAGCTGTTCAATGCTCGCAGCCTTGACTCAGCCTGCTTTCGCTCTGTGATATCGCGGATGACATGTACCGTCCACGGTTTGCCATCACCATCCGACAGCTGGGGATCGACAGTCACGTGATACCATTTGTCCCCTACGGCCAGGTCCATAGACTCGCGATGCTGGCTGGAGTACATACGACACGCGGGACATTCGGGAATGGGCAAGGTGGTGCCGTGGACGATCTCCCAGCAATGCCGCCCGAGCAGCTCATCCGCCGTCTTTCCGAACAAGGTACAGGACGCCTTGTTACAGCGGACAATGCGTTGCTCCGCATCCAGCAACCAGACAGCATCCTGCAACGCATCAAGCGTGCTCTGCCAGTCGCCGCCAGATGAAACCGTTTCGTTCATATCCAGACTCAATGCCGCTGTTCGCCGCAAACTCCGCACCATATCCCGGCAGGCCGGCCACCTGTGGGAACTGTCCAATGATTTGCAAACAAATGCAAGCGCGAACGACATCGGGAGATCACTGATTCTGCTGTCGGAAGAACGCTGACACGCAAGTACTCAGAGAGCATCGCGGGAGTCATTGCACCGCAGTGCATCTCCTCCGACTTGTCAGAAAACCGGTCTCAGTGCGGAGAGCAAGGGCATTCCCTCCGGCTTGCATCCGACTTTGGGATCTCTCCGTCAACAAAGAGGTCCTTCACGCAACCCGGTGAGGTTTTCAAAACTCGTGCAACCTTCGACGCCTCTATCGCATCAGTAAGAGGCTTGCAGCCATGACCAACATCCCGGCAATCAGACCGAACAGGCTGTCATGCCCCTTGCCATAGGCTCTGCTTGTGGGAAGAAGTTCATCCAGGCTGATGTAGACCATGATGCCGGCAACGCCTCCGAAAAGGATGCCCATGATCTCGGATGGAATCTCTCCACCATCGCCCATGAAGATGCGAATCGCCAGATAGCCGATACCCGCGCCAATCGGTTCGGCCACCCCACTCAGCATGGAGTAGATAAACGCCCTTTTGCGATCGCCGGTGGCATAGAAAATCGGCACAGACACGCTGATTCCCTCGGGGATGTTGTGCAGTGCAATCGCCACTGCAATCGCCACGCCAAGGCTTGGATCATCCAGAGCGGCAAGAAATGTCGCCAGGCCTTCCGGAAAGTTATGAATCCCGATCGCAAGCGCGGTGAACAGCCCCATCCGCATAAGTTTGTGATGGTGCGCGCTGTGGTCGTGAACGCCGAATGGCGCGTCGCCGCCCGCTTCGGATGTTGCCGCTGCAGGGGCTGGCTGCGGAGCCTCCGGGTCGTGTAGTGGCATGGTCTCCGCTTCGGAATGGATCTCGTGCGGGTTCTCAGCAGATGGAATCAGGTTGTCAATGAGGCCAATCAGCAGAATGCCCCCAAAAAAGGACGCGGTATTGAGCCAGCCACCCCAGTAGTCTCCGTAACGTTCTGCGAGTGCTTCTCCTCCCTTGAAGAGAATCTCGACAAAAGAGACGTACAGCATAACGCCGGCAGAGAATCCCGTGGCCACGGAGAGAAAACGGTAGTTCGTCCGCTTCGCCGTGAAGGCGATGATGCTCCCTATTCCTGTCGCCAGACCCGCGAACGCGGTCAACCCAAAAGCAATCCAGATATTCTGCATCGTATCTTACTCCTGCATACTACCATCCAAGTCGGGCACCCCGGATACCCAACGTCACAGTAGGCCGAAGATGCTAAGCCCGACACGCACCACCGTCGAGTCGTTTCCGATACCGTTGTCAATCTGCCGACTCGGAACCAGCCGGCGATGCTTAGCTCAATTGGTCATCGGCGATGTGCCATTCGAGATCTTCGATCACGCTGAGCTCGACAATGTTGTCGGCCTTTTTGAGCAGGGCACCGCACTCTTTGCTGAGATTCAGCAGGTGGAGATTCTTGCCCTGAGCAGCATAGCGCTCGGTGATGTTGTTGATGGCCTCAATGCCAGAGTGGTCATAAACACGGGCATGCTCAAAATCAATCACGACATCACGGGGATCATTCTGCGCATCAAGAAGATCCTTAAAGGACTGTACGGAGCCAAAGAACAACGCGCTCTTCAGTTTGTATATCTTGGTACCGTGCTCATCGGTGGACACCTTGGCATGAATCTGCTTTCCGTGTTCCCACGCGAAGCCAAGTGCAGAAACGATAATTCCCACCAACACAGCGACTGCCAGGTCATGCATCACGGTCACCACTGACACGAGAATGATGATGAAGGCATCCATTTTCGGAACACTGGGCAAGACGCGAAAACTCGACCATTCGAAAGTTCCAATCACAACCATGAACATAACCCCAACCAAGGCGGCTAGTGGGATGATTTCAACCAGGGGTGCGACGAAAAGAAGTATCATCAACAGAAACAGCGCGGCAGCAACTCCAGACAGGCGTCCACGGCCGCCGCCGCGGATGTTGATCATACTCTGGCCAATCATGGCACAGCCGCCCATCCCGCCGAAGAAGCCGTTCGTGAGATTTGCAAGCCCCTGCCCTATACATTCCCGATTTCCGCGGCCCCTTGTCTCGGTGATCTCATCGACAAGCGTCAGCGTCATGAGCGACTCGATCAGACCTACCGATGCGGCCAGTACCGAGTATGGTAGGATCAACTTGAGTGTCGCCCACGTGAGCGGAACCTGGGGCAACGCAAAGTGGGGAAGCGAGGCGGCGATCGTCGTCTTTGTCGGATCCATGGACTGGACAAAGTCGAGAACCGTGCGGGAGTCGTGTATGTCTAAACGCTTCAGAATGACAGAAATGCCGGTCACGGTAACAATTCCCACAAGCGTAGCAGGCACGGCTTTGGTGAGCTTGGGCAGAAACGCACTGATTCCCATCGTCAGAGCGATCATGGCACCCATAATCAGGAGAGGAGTCGTCGCTAAAAGGTGCGCGTCTTCGCCGTGACCGACA
>JABGOW010000177.1 GCA_018645275.1 Verrucomicrobiota bacterium | reverse complement strand
CGCCAAGGTCCGACGAGAGATCTCGCTGCGATCCCAGCCGAGATCACAGAGATCCGCAAGGGTTCCCAGCAATGTCCCGGCAAGGATGCTGCTGGTTCCAAGACCGGAGCCCTTCGGGATGGCAGCCAGCATCGAGATTTCAATGCCCCCGCCAAATGCAGTCAACTGCGCTTCTAGAGAGGGGTATCGTCCCCCATTGAATCGAGGCTCGAATCCCACCAGGGCGAACGCCGCACGGGCGATGGCAAAACCGCTCGAAAGACGATCATAGGCCCCAACTTCCTCGTAGCTTGTCAGCGATTCAGAAAGGCCAAGATCAATCGACCGAATGACGAGGGCTTTCTCTTCGATGACGCGAGCAAAGACCTGAATAGGGGGCTGGCCATTGAGATTGACGGCGAGATTCAACACGGCACCGCCCCGCTCGAGGCAATAGGGCGGCGTATCTGTCCACCCGCCGGCCAGATCCAGACGTGCCGGAGCCCGGCCCCAAACGATCTGGTCCGCCACCACGGCGCAGCGCGGTAGCGTAGACGCCTCCATCACTGGCGTTACGATGGCATCGCGCAGGCACTCAAAAGCCTCACGCTCGAAAGCAGCCGATTCCTCGTGACGGCACTGCAGCTGCATCACCTGAGCCCGCAGCATGCGATCATGCATGCGCATGGTGGCCGAATCCCCTCTCGTGAGGACAGGCAGAGCAGCCAGACCGTCATCATGCTCCGCAAGAAGGCTGGCGGCATGCTCAAGGTCCAGCCGATAGAAGACACTGCGGCGATAGTTGCCTGCCATCGCGAGAACGGCATCCCGCATACGAGCGCGCCGCGCCGCATAGAGCCTGACCAGGTTGACATCGCGTGCGATTTCGGTCGCCGACAGACGCGAAGCGTCCAGCCACTGCGCCCGGCATTCAGGGGAAGCATCGGGCTCGTCCGCACACATCCAGCGTACGAAATCGGCTGAGATCGGCGATCCCGTCAGGACCGGAAAGAGAGGCGCATCCTGAATATCGCAGTCCTCCGCCAGCCCTGCCTGCGCCAGCGTCAAATCTCGCTTGCGGAGCCACTCCCCAATGGGGCTCCCCAGCCACGGTGTTGCGGCATCCCCCATAGCACCGCGGAAAGGATCATCGATCCCGTATGGCCGAACGGCGTAGTCGGACTCCCCTATTGGACTGAAGTCAAGACAGACGCCCGAAGGGAGCTCCAGCTCCCAATCATTGTCCGGAACACCTGTCAGCACATGCTCAGAGCCCAGTTTCCAGGATGCGGGCACCATGCTGTTCTCTACCCAGAGACTGTGATTCGAGTCCTGGCGCAGAGGAAAGCCGAAATCTGCATTCTGAACGAACTGACGGGGGTGCGGCTGCGTCCCCGGCCGACCGAACCGCGTTTGGTCAACAACCAGATTCTGCAGGTCATACACCGAGCGGATAATGTCGCGGCTCTTGCCAAAGTGATAAAAGGCCCCCTCTGGGATCGTCACCACGGCCGTCGTGAGCTTTCCGACGTCCGAATCCGGATCGTCGGGGTGTTCGCCAAAGTGCGGGCCCCACGCACCGTAGAGATCATAGGTATCCGCCTGTCCGGTGCGAAAATCCTGCTGCTCTGCATTCCATCCACACTTCTCCATAAGACACATGACCGCCCGTTCACTGAGCAGCCACAGGCCAACATCAATCATAAACAAATTCTCCGCGGCCAGCTCTCGAATGCGATCTGGAGATGGCTTCTGCAGGAAGAACCGAAGCCGGGAGGGGTCCGTACGATCGCAAAACATGACGCCAAAGTGCTGCGCCTCCTCAGGCCGGGCCCAGAGTCCCAGCAGCACCACATCGGCATCTGGCAATGAAGGAATCGAGACCTCCGAGCGGAGAAGGACATCTCCGCTGACAATCGCAACCCGCGCTTGGGCTCCCGCTTTTGAGACCACGTCTTGGGCAAAAGGAAGCTGTAGATCGAGTAGACTCTGGTCCAGTCGCTGGCCAAGACTCCAACGATAGGCGGGGACGGGAATAAAGAGCTTTCCCGGGCCCGCATAGGCGGGTAGACGGCGACTCTGCCCACCTCCGTGGATGATAATCTTGCGGCGATCCGCCAGCCAGGCTTGGAAGGAGCGCCCCTGCCCCTGTGATTTCCATGCCTCCGCCAAAACATGGGCCGTACCTCCTCCGGAGCCCAGAGGCCGGCCAGGCGGGTCGCATGTACCGAATGCCGACGCAGCGACGGCTGGCTCGCACTCGGACAGATGGCGGTTCATGTTGGGGGGTAACGAAAGTAGCAGTTCCGCTTCAGAATTTGCCATGATGCCTCACATCCAGAATGCGTTTTAGTCACGGTCAGGTCAGATCGAAGTGATGCTAGCTTTGAGACAATACGCCGTCAAGTGCACATCCCGAGGACGATCCCCCCTTTTCCTCATTCACTCGTCAAAAAGGGCTCCGTAAACAGAACGTCTTCCACCATTAGGAAGTGAAACAGAAGAGTGCGCTTAGCATGCGGCAGAGATGCCTCGTCCCGACGAACGTCGGGATCGGCATGACAGACCCCCCAGAGAACTGTCATCCTGCGCGAAGCCGAAGGATCTCCGATCCTGTTATCCCGCAAGAACTGCGGTAGATACTTCACATCCCCTATCGACAGGCCTCAATAATCTCAATTTCTCATCATTGAGAACGGATTAACATTCCCATAACACCCTCTCAGCAGGGCTATGACACAAATCTACTCGTGTCAGCAAAAGCGATTGAGTATACTGAACTGGATCGAATATTGCTCCTTTTTGGACTCAGGGGGACCAGATAGAATGAAGACGATTTACGTAGCGTTTCTTGCAGCGCTCCTAACATGCGTCGGGCTCCATCCGGCGTGGGCAGCGGACGTATCACAAGACTTCACCGGATGGCCGTTCAGCTTCGGTTATACGACGCATACAGAAGATGGATGGACCCCCTCTTACTGCCGCATGCGGAACAAGACCTTCGGAACGTCTGGAGACGACGTGGCAGTCTGGCTGAACACTGCAACTCCCACTTACCTTGAGACCCCGCATCTCACGAACGGATACGGAACGATTACCTTCGAGACGGCAAGCAATACCGGCACCGCGATTCCGTTCTCAATCCAAGCCTCCACGAACGGGCTTGATCCTTGGACAACAATCGCCGTGCTCACTAACGCCGCCTCAGCAGCAAACGAGTGGAATTCGTGGAGCATTGACCTCAACCGTTACGAGACGGCCCACTTGCGTTTCACGAAGGATACGACGAGCTCCGCTCTTGGCATTGACACCATTCACATCACAGAGCCCCCCACAAAGGTTGACTTCGGGACGCCTTACACAGAACCCGGCGCCCCGCAAGTCAACCAATCTGCTCATGTCTACTGCTCCATCACCCCCAGCCACTTCGCATCGAACCTCACGACCAAACTTGTCTACAGCACCGGTCTCGACGCGGGCACAAACACGATGAGCCTGACGGCCACAGAAGACCTCTATAAGACAGACACGCCCATTCCCGCTCAGACCTTGGCAGGAGTCATTGTCAGCTACGACGTCGTTGCGACGTTTGACGGGACGAATGCGCTCAGCCCCGCCTCCGTTTCATCCTTCTACGAGGTACTCGAGAAGCCCTTCGAGACCACGTACGACGCGGTGGAGATAATCGGCGACGAAACCGCCGGCATGACGCTGGTATCGAACTACCTCTGGCGGGGTATCGTCAATGTCGCCTCGGCTGCCACGGATGCGGAGTTCCAGTTCAGCGCCAGCCACACCAATGGCGTCACCACGAACGTGTGGGGCGACGCGAACCCCACTTCGTCAACCCTGGTCGTCAACGGCACCGCCGCAATCGCACCGGCGACCGTCATCTCCGTTGACGCAATGCCGGCCGACGACTACGTCTTCATGTTTGATGAGAGCAGCGGCGACTATGTCGTCAACTCGGCGGCCTTCAACGATTTTGATGGCTGGAGTGGCGCCGAAGCGGTCGGCGACCATACGAGCGATAACTGGAGTGTGAGCGGCGGCTGGATCTCTGCAGATCCGCTACGCAAACGCGGTACGCGGTCACTCTACCTGACCAATGCTGTTGATGCCCACGTGCAGACACCCGAACTGACCAACGGAGTTGGCCAGATCAGCTTCTGGATGCGCCACTGGGCAACCAATGCGCTCCCCGGTGCAGAGTGCATCGTAGAGGTCTCCGAAACCGGCGGCTCCAATACCTGGGCAACCATTGAGACCATTCCCGTGAACTCCACAGTATTCAACCGCTATGTGATTCCACGCAACGAACGCTACAGCCGGTACGTGCGCATCCGAAACAACACGGCTACCAATGGTGCCATGCTCGCCATTGACGAATTCCTTGTAGCGGGGCCGGGCGCCGGCGTTGTCCTAAGCAATCTCACCCACTCGCCGACCTCTCCCCTGACAACAGAGAGCGTGTCGCTCAGCGTTGAACTCGAGACTCGCCGCGGTGCGGCGAATCCAACCGTATCCACCTACTGGAGGACGGGCACGTTCGGTGCTTTCACCGCAATCAGCATGACCGAAGGTCCCGCCGGAACGTGGACCACATCAACCGACATCCCGGCCGGAAGCGGTGACGGGGGTGACGGCCTTGGAGCGGGAACGGTTCAGTACTATGTCGCCGCAACCTATGACGGGTACGAGGACACCTATGGGAGTCCCGCGGACAATCCCAATGGCGGTGCCAATGCACCAGCCTCCTACGAGGTGCGGCCCGCGAGAATGAGCTACTCAAACGTCCAGCACGACCCGCTGGCCCCCGAGGTCGACTCTCTGTTCACTGTAGAGGCAGACATCACCCCTGAAGCAGATGCGGTCAGCCCGCAGGTCAGGCTCTATTACCGAGAAGGCACCAGTGCTACGTGGTCGTCAGTCACCATGACCGCATCCGGCACCAGCACGCACTTCGTCGCCAGCGAACCCATTCCCACCGCATCACACCCGGGAACGCCGGTATACTACTACATCGGCACAACATTCGGTGGCCCCTCTGCTGTCAGCCCCACGAACTATCCTTCCGGAGGCCCCAGCGATCCGCTGTTCGTGCTGTCTCACGCCGGAACCCCTGAAACGGACTACACAGGCATGACCATCGAGGGCAGTGCGACCGGGAGTATGAGACTCTTCGCAGACCATGAGTGGGTCGGCATTGCGTCTCTGGCAACCCCTACCACTGACCCCACCTTCCGCTTCCGGGGCACCGGGGATACCACGACGAATGTCTGGGGTGACAGCAGCACGCCGGCAGGGTCGCTTCCGCTCTTCAGCACAGCGGTCGTTGACAATAACGATATCGGCCTGAGCGGCACCTACTCCAACGAGTTCATTGTCTACTTCAATGAGTCGAATGGCCTCTACTGGGCTCAGAGCTGCTCACATCAGGACTACGACAGCTTCCCCCTCCTGCCTGCGCCCCTGGAGCCCCCCACAACCCAGGACGGATGGAGCGTGAAGTCTGCCACGGTCAACACAAACATCGCCCTGGAAGGGCGCGGGGTGGGCCT
>JABGOW010000098.1 GCA_018645275.1 Verrucomicrobiota bacterium | reverse complement strand
CATAGCGTCTCCAGCAGCATGACCTTCTCGGGATATTGTGCTGCCAGATTTTCTGTTTCTGCACGGTCTTTAGCCAGATTGAACAGCTCCCATTTCCCTTTTGGGGTTTTTACCACCTTCCAGTCGCCTTGCCTTAGAGCATTATTGCCTTCGTGTGACCACCACAGTGACCGTTCATTCTCAATCTCAGGGTTAAAGAGCGATAAACCTGGAAATGGTACTTTGGGATTGGCGGCCTTTACGCCTGCAACATCGAGAATCGTCGGAAGCAGATCAATAACATGTCCGGGCGTTTGGCTAATCTCGCCCTTTTCAGTTGTCTTTTCAGGCCAATGGACAATAAAAGGAGTGCAGCTACCTCCCTCATGCGTCCAGGTCTTGTGTTTACGAAAGGGAGTATTGCAGGTAGTTGACCAACCAGGCCCTAAACAGAGATAGCTCTTGGCAGAACCAGGTGCAGCCGCAGGGTCATGACCATCACCACGTACCATCAGCTCAGCACTTGCCCCATTGTCTGACAAAAAGAGAATCAGTGTATCCTCAAAAGCATTCATGGCTTTAACCTGCTGAATGATACGAGACACTTCAATGTCGATACGTTCAATCATGGCCGCATGAATCGTCATCTTATCCTGCTGGAATTGTTTCTGCTTCTGCGTGAGCGTATCCCATGGAACCGGCCGGTTGACCTCTCCATCTCCAAGGACAGTGAGCTGTTTAGAGAAATCGTAAGGCGGACCTTGGTTGTATTCCACCTTAGAGAGCGATCCCTTGACCAATCCCATTTTCTGCAGACGTTGCCAGCGTTGATTGCGAATGACATTCCACCCGACTTTGTAACGGTCACCCACACGGGCAATATCCTCAGGCAACGCTTGCAAGGGAAAATGGGGGGCGGTAAAAGCAACAAATGAAAAGAACGGCCTGCTTGCATGATTTAACTTATGTTCCTTCAGAAAGTCTATCGCATGATCCGCCACCGCTGTCGTTGCATAAAAACCCTCTTTGGGTTTGTATTTGTTGTCATCCTTGAAGAGCGTCTTCGGGCTGAAGAAACGACATTGATCGCCAATATAGAATGAGCTGTCGAATCCGCTGCCTGTTGGTTTGCCATCAATATGCCACTTGCCGGAGTGATATGAGCGGTAACCGACCGGTTTTAGATAATCAGGCAGCAAACGAGCCCACGACGGGCGTCTACTCCCGCCCCCGCCCCCCCTCACATCCATAACAGAGTCGCGGTTGATCTGTTGCGGATAATAGCCTGACATAAGCGCAGCGCGGGTTGGCCAGCAACGCGCACAATTGTAAAACTGTGAATACCGTAGGCCGTTTGATGCCAGCCTGTCGATGGCAGGTGTATCAATCTCCCCACCATAGCAACCTAAGTCGGAATATCCCATATCATCGACCAGAATCAGCAGAATATTCGGCCGTTCAGACGCCCCCGCAGGCGGCATCATCAACAGTCCGGAAAGAAACAGTATTGAAATATATAGACGAGGTTTCATCTTGTTCGCCCTGCTGTGAGACTATTCTTCGAAATTGATAAATAATAGCCAACACAACCTACACTATAGAGGCTTGAGGCGCCAAACAACCATAACGATCAGGACAAAACACAGCACTATCTGGCCATTAGACGCGCCTGCCCTTCGCTCGTTCTTCACTACGGGTCAAACGCACTACAGAAAACCAAATCTACTCAAAATGTAGCCGCGGCTTACCCGACGAAGGAGGGAAGCCGCTCTTTACATTGCAGGCCTTTTCAAGATCACTGACTGTGGCACACTTCTCTTTGCTCAGGTCCTCGATAATGGTAACCGTTAAGCTTGGGCAGAAGGACCCCTGCCAGCTTGCTCTGTCTTTTATACACAAATAGGACTGAACGTCTGAGATGCCATGCGAGTCAACAGAGCGATCGTTCCGAAGGCGCACGACAGCGATCACCAAGGCGAAGCCGTGCTTTCCACATGTTGCGCTTTGGGCAGGACCGCACGGATTGTTGCTCCCCCCCGACATGCGTCGGGGCTCAAGCGCTTCAGGGAGCGGGATATGTCTACTGCATGTTGGAACCCAGCCATTCTGGCTGGGCTGACATGTTTGTCCCCGTTGGGGACACGGAGCTCCCCGACGTGTCGGGCGAAGCGCAGCGAAGCCCGAAGCGGGAGCAACAAGTCAGCCGGGGGTGAAACCCCCGGATAAGTACAATAGAAGAGAGAATTACTCCCTGAAAGGGAGCAACATGCTGCGAAAGATCACCCAGAGTGTGCGCGCGCGGAAACTTTTGTGTATAAAGGTCAGAGCTTGCTGGCAGGTGGATCAGCTTAGCCGCCATGCTGCAATCTCCCCCTCTCTCGGCCCCTGCCAGTCCCGACGTACGTCGGGACGAAGCATATCGCCGAAGGCGTCGTAGCGAGTTCTTCAACAACCACTGAACGGCGTGACTCCAGCGGCGCCGTACTTTGGCTTTCAGCGGCTTGGATAAGCGTTCACCCCGTCTTCGGGCCGGAGATTTTGAGGAACACCACCCCATGCGCGCTTACGTTCGCGGTGAATGATCCCTCCAGCTTGCCGACATTCTTCTGGCGCCATAAATCGCGGATGGTTCCCTTTATGCCAAGCTCTTGTGCCGTAATAGAAAGTACCTGATCTTTGTCCGACAGGTTGAACAGGCCCACCGCCTTGCTGCCATCGGCCAGATCTTTGGCCCAAATCTCGTAGTTGCCCTTTTTGTTTGTGACCCGATACCCCTGTTTACAAAGTGCATCCTGATTGACAGCCAGCACTTCGTGGTTGCTTACCAGGTTCAGGTCGAATTCATCCATGGTCGGGACGTTGCACGAAAGCAGCATCGGCTGAGTCAGCAGACACCAGAGCGTGATCTGATGATACTGTTCCGCCGGTTTCAAAGGCGACGGGCGAAATACCTTTTCGGCCGCATTCGGCCGCCCCAGCGGCCCAATCTGAAGCATATCCAAATCGCCATAACGCCCCGGACGTGTCAGTGCCAGGCGACTGACCAGTTCGTCATCAAACGGCGCAAGCATGCGATCCCAATGCGCATGGATATCCTCGGTCAGCCGCCACAGGTTGCAGTGCTCTTGCACAAAAGCGTCTTCGCTTGGACTGTGCCTTGGAGAGAGAGAAATCACGACATCCCGATCCAGCGCACGGAAGTCGTTGTAGAACCGCTGCGTGATCCCATTCTCCTCCTCCTTCTCACGCTTGTTCCGCTTAGGCTTCACGCCTTCCGCCTTTTGCTGCTCGGTAACGAGATCCCACTCCAGCCAGTCATACTTGACGTAGTCGATGCCCCAATCGGCGAACTGCCTCGCATCGCGGTCTACGAACCACACGGGCCCCACGGTGGCGATACACTTCTTGATGCCGTTCGGGAACCGGCCGAACACCTGATACGGATTCTGGCGCTCACGCTCCGCCAGATAGTATTGGCTGTAGTCGCCCGCTTCATTCGGGGCGGTTCCACCGATGTAGCCGGCAAAGGTCGACATCCAGGTTGTTGAGTAGATCCCGACCTTCAAGCCCAGCGAGTTGACATCATCGACCATCTGCTTCATGTCGTCGAACTTACCATTCGCCTGAATCCGTTTTGTTACCGGATCGCGTTCGCCCATCCAGCAGTCGTCGATGTTCACAAAACTCCAGCCATAACTCTGAAGTCCCTTTTCCTTCATCGCCGTCGCCATGTCGCGGATCGCCATTTCGCTTACGCCTTCGGAATGAACGTACCAGCTGTTCCATCCCATCGGTGGAGTCAGGCAGATTTCATCGCCGACACGCAACACGAGTGTCCGGGAATCGCGGCCCTTCGCGTTTGTTGCGGTAATCGTGATGTTCACGTCGCCCTTCAGCTTCGGTGCACGGCCCGAGACCCAGCCGGTTTTGGCGTCGATCGCTACGCCCGCCGGCAACCCTTTTGCTGAAAACGTGAGTGGCTTCGCACCAATCGCCGTGGCGCAATAGCGGATCGGTTTGCCGGGTCGAACGCCGAAAATGGAAGCGCCCGTTAGTTTCGGTTCCGGGCCCGGCTCCGGGGTCAGAACCTCTTTGCCCCAAACTCTTCCGTCGTAGTCAAATGCTCCCGCTGTTGTCACCGTCGCCACTGCAACCACCTTTCCTTTCAACCCCATGCCTTGGACAACACGAATATCACGTGCCAACCCTTGAATAAACTCTTGAGACTCATCCCTGAAAGAGATGTTTACGCGCAGTGACCGCTTGGTATCGCGCAGCCCCTCCTTAAACACAAAGGTGACCTCATCCTTTCCATCCGCATAAACGGGTGAATAGGAAGCCATCGACAGCGGTCGACCGCTCGGTCCATCCGTCAGCGTCACCACGACGGGAGCCGTGTAGGTCTGCCCCTTTTTGGCACCCAAAAGCATGCTGACTTGAACCGAATCGCCATCGGCCAGGCTCAACTTCTGACCCATATCAATCTGAATGCCAGCCTCTCTGCCACCGCTGCCGGTCTGAAAAAAGAACCAGTTGTTGCCGTCGCGCCCGCCCGGCTGCCCTCCATGATCTTCCACGCCGACCCCACCATGATGGTTGTCACCGAACTCCGTGATTGCCGCATACACCGTCGAAACATTCGCCGTCGGCGACACCGGCTTTGCAATCGGCTCTGCATACCGAATCGGCTTTTCCATCGCCATCGAGCCAGATTCGTCTGCCTTTCCTTTCGCCGCCGTCCACTCAAAGTCAGCAAAGATCACTTTGGTGATGTCCGATCCCGCCTTCGGCTTGAATCCGATAGCATTGATTTCCGACCAGTCTCTCATCGCAAATCCCGCCGGATGCTTCAACTGTGAAGCCTGAATCGTCATGCTCTGCCACTCGTCGGATGCTGTGATTTCGATTTCTGATGCAAACCGGCCACCACTAAGAAGCAGCGTTTGTGGCTGGGTGCAGTAAAACTTGAACTTGAGCGACGCGCCCTTCGGCGCTTTCCATTTTGGATCCGCGAACTGACCGCTCAGCGTTCCCCGATGATTGTCGATTGGTCTGAATCCCTCGATTCCGCCGACGCCTTCGGCTGGCGCGGCATGACTCCAGCGGTCGGCACCGCCTGGAAGCGCATCGGACTTTCTGTCCGTCGCCTTCGCATTGCCGAGTTGTGACGGGATCACGGCCTCAAAGTCGGACGAAACGACGCAATCATTGTCGTAATGGATATTGGCATAGGAAAAGACGTAGTCATCCACGTTCATGACCGGCAGTTTGGCGAGCCAGGTGTTGCCTCTGCGCTCAGACGGCACATCGCGCCAGTAACGTTCAATATTGTTCGCCGTTTTCAGGCATTGATAGACCTGCAGTTCCTTGATTCGCTCCGGATTCGCCGGTGTCAGATGCAACTCCGGAACGCCGTCAGAACCGAGTCTGACCTCCGACTTCGGACGCGCGGGCCAGAAGTGCGGCTTCCTGGCAACGTGCTTCTCCAGCCAGAGCTTGCAGTCGTCCCCCAATTTTTCCGTATTGTGATGTCCGCGCGCCTGCACCGCGAAATCCCACGGAACTCCGGGG
>JABGOW010000035.1 GCA_018645275.1 Verrucomicrobiota bacterium | reverse complement strand
GGCGGGGATAACGGGCCGCGAGCTCCGGCAGCTTCCAGTTCGGCTGGCGTTCGTATTTTCTCAAGCTGGTTGGTGTTCGGCCCGGGTCGAATGCGTGAGCCAGGCTGGCGACGGGCTTCAGTGGCAAGGCGGCGATTTCGGCGCACTCCTTGAGGAACCGCGCGATGGATTCGGGCACCACGCGGTGTTCCTGCGCCAGGGCCCGGCGTTCGATGAGCATGTCGAGGTTGAGCTTCTTGGAAGCGAGTCCTTCGAGCGCCGTCTGGCAGATGGCCCGGAAATGGCCCTCGTCCACGTCCTTCAAGAGTCGGTCTTCGAGATCGGCGTCGCCCAGTTTTCCGGCGTAATAGTCGCGGAGTACACGCTCCACATGGGCGGCAGGCAGGACCTCGCCGACCACGTTGAACACCGCGTCGTCATCCAGGGCGTCGCGGATTTCCTGTAGTTTCTGATGCAGGCGTTGGAGCACCCGTCCCTCGATGGTGTTGGTGGCGACGAAGTTGAAGATCAGGCAGTCGTGCTGCTGGCCGTAGCGATGGATGCGCCCCATGCGCTGTTCGAGCCGGTTCGGATTCCAGGGGATGTCGTAGTTGAAGAGGATGTGGCAACATTGGAGGTTGATGCCCTCGCCGGCCGCCTCGGTGGCCACCAGGACCTGAATGGCGCCTTCGCGGAACTGCTGCTCGATGTAGAGCCGGCTTCCCGGTTGGTCGCGCGAGCCCGGCTTCATGCCGCCATGGATACAGCCGACGATGAAGCCCCAGTCCTTTAGTTGCTCCATCAGATAGTCGAGGGTGTCCTTGAACTCGGTGAACAACAGCAGGCGCTGGTCTGGACGGTCGAAGAACCCCTCGTCCTGCATGATGTCCCTGAGCCGGCTGAGTTTCGCCTCGCTGCCCGATCTCTCGACCTTCTCCGCCTCTTCGGCAAGCTCCTGGAGCTCGGCGATCTCTTCGCGCACCTGCTCCGCGTTGCCGGCCAGCGTGACAGCCTCCAGCATCTCCTCCAGGCGCTCGCGCTCGGCGTCCTCCAGTTCTTCCAGCTCCTCCGGGTCGGGGAGGCTCGGCGGTGCCATTTGCACCAACTCCTGCGCCCGCTGGAGGCCGTCATCCAAGCGCTTGGCCCGGTTCTCAAGCGATCGGCGCATGGCGTGGGTGCTGGAAGCGAGACGCCTCTGGTAAAGCGACATCAGGAAGCCGACGGCTCGCGCCCTCGGGTCGTCGCCCTGGGCCGCCGCGCGGGCGCTCTGCCGCTTCACGAAACGGGTGACCTCCTGGTAGAGCTCGAACTCGGGTCCGTCGATAGCGAAATTGGCTGTGCGCGGAATGCGCTTCGTGAATACCGGTTGCGCCGCCCACGTTCCATCCGTCTGCCGTTCCGGAAAATAGACCATCGCCTCCTTGGTGCGGCGCAGGTAAAAGGGCGCCCGCTGTCGGTTCATGGCCTCGCGGATAGATTTCACGTCGGCGTAAGCGTCGCGGTCGAGGAGTTGCAGGAATAGCGTGAAGTTCTGCGGGTCGCCCTTATGGGGAGTGGCGGTCAGCAGAAGGAAGTGATCGGTGCTGTCGCGCAGAAGTTCGCCGAGCCTGTAGCGAAGGCTCTTGTGGCTCTCGTCTCTTGCCGACATCCGATGCGCCTCGTCAACGATCACCAGGTCCCAATGCACCTGGCGCAAGCCCGGCAAGATATCGTCCCGCTTGGCGAGATCAAGCGAGGTGATGACTTGCTTCTGCTCCATCCACTGGTTGACGCCGAACTGGTCGCGGATATCGCTGCCCTTAAGAACCAGGAATTTCTCGTCGAACTTTTCCTTGAGCTCGCGCTGCCACTGGAAGGCCAGATTCGCTGGGCAAACCACGAGCACTCGTTCGGTGAGGCCGCGGAGCTTGAGCTCGCGGATGAGCAGGCCCGCCATGATGGTCTTTCCCGCACCCGCGTCGTCAGCAAGCAGGAAGCGCACGCGGGGGAGCTTGAGGAGGTTCTCGTAGACGGCTTCGAGCTGATGCGGAAGCGGATCGACCCGGGAGATGGAGAGCCCGAAATAGGGGTCGAATTCCCAGGCGATGCCTAGGGAATAGGCTTGAAGGCCGAGGCGTAGAAGCCGGCCATCGCCGTCATAGGAGAGGGTGGAATCGGCGATAGTCAGGCCGGCGAGGTCGTCCATGGTCAGCGTGACGCGGCGAAACTGCTCCGATACCAGGCCGACAAGGCCCGCGACCCAAGCATCGGGGCCATTGGCGCGAACGGTCTCCACCCGCATCGGCTCGCTGAAAAGTGGGCCGGTAAGAATCTGTCCTTCACTGACGGGGGCATCGCCACTCAAAGGCCTGTTCCTCCACGCACATTCAGTCTCAGTGTCCGCTCTCCTGGGATCGTCCCCCATGGATGGCATGTCTCAAATATTGTCGGGGTTGTCATTGTTCCCGCTCCGCCCCTTCCCCTGTGTCATCCGGCCCGATGGCGTTCGATTCGGTCCACTGGTCGATTTCGCCCTTTCTGAACCGCCACGAGCCTCCAACCTTGAATGCAGGAATGCCTCCCTTGGCGACCAACCGATAAATCGTGCGCTCCTTGACCTTCAGGTACTCGGCCACCTCGCGCACGGTCATGACGTCGGTGTCGGCCATCGACAGTCTTGCCTCTTTATTGGGCTCGTCAAACTCAAGAAAGAGAAAATAATACAAAATTGGCAATCTGGCGAGAGAAGAATAGCGACTGCCATATCGAGCATCCATACGAAAATCAGCCTACGATTGATCGGAGAGTGATGATCTCGCTGGTTCGCTCGTCCATGGAAGCAGCGATATCCGACGACACCGTGTTGGCTGCGGCCTTGATGGGATCGGCGGCGAGGTGGGCGTAGCGGGCAGTGGTTTGGACCTGCGTGTGGCCGAGGAGCTTGCCAATCATCGGCAGACCCTGGCCGGCTGCGACTGCCGTGGAGGCGAAGGTGTGGCGCAAGTCGTGGATGCGGACATCCTCAATTCCGGCGCGCTTGCGGATTCGTTGCCAGGGCGGCTGCAGATCGTTCAAGTGTGCGCCGGGGTTTCTTCCGGTGATGACCCAGGGGTTATCGTCCAGCCGTTCGATCTTGGAAAGGACTTCGATCGCCGGGGCGCCGATGTGGACGGTCTTGGCCCCGGTCTTGGAGTCGGGGAGATGGAGCGCGCCGTCCTCGAAGTCCACGTGGTCCCACTTGAGGGTCATGATCTCGCTGAGCCGGCAGCCGGTGAAGATCAGCAGCCGCAGGGCGTTGATGGCTGACTGGCTCTCGATGCCTTCCTGCTCGCATTGCCGCAGGACCTCGCCGAGCCCGGCCAGTTCCTCCTTTGAGAGGTAGCGCTCCCGCTTCTTCTCCGGGTACTTCTGGATGTGGCGGCAGGGATTCGTGCCGTCTGGACGCAGGCCCCATAGTTCCGCCAGATTGAACATCTTGGAGAGCAGCTGCATGCACCGGTTCGCCTGAATCGGGGTGTCCCGCAGGTCGTGGTGAAACTTGGCGATGTCCGATCGTAGGATGTCCCTGACCTTCAGCGTACCGATGCGGGGATTGATGTAGGCCTTGAGGTAGTAGCGATAGCCGACGACCGTGCGCGGCTTGCAGTGGTGGGCGGCGTGATCCTGAATGACCCGCCGTCCCAGGTCCTCCATGGTCGGCGCGTTGCGCGCGGCGTCTCGGGCGCTGGCGGGGTCCTCTCCGTTCTTGACGGAGGCGAGGGCGTTGATGGCCTGGGTGCGCGCCTTCTCTGGCGTCAGGATGCCGTGGAGCCCGAGGCTCATGCGCCGGGTCTTGTGGCCGACGCGGTACTGGATCATGTAGGACCGCTTGCCGCTCCGAAGCACACGCAGCCCGAATCCAGGAATGTCGCTGTCGAAAATGATATAGTCCTTGTCTCGGATCTCGGTCGCCTCGACGACGCGTTTGGTGAGTTTCGGCATGGGGCAGGGGCCTCCTCGTCCTATCGGTTTTGATTAACCCGCTGCGGGTCCCGATAATCCGTGGAAGCACCATGGACTCATAAGGGCGAAAACCGCTGCGCGTTGTAGCGAAGCCAATAGTGCTCTTCATGCCGAAAAAGTCCAGTAAAAACAGTCACTTAGCGTAGTTCTGCGCAAACATTCGAAGCCCAGCGAACAAACCGAGAATCGTCTCATAATCTGAGAGCAGTAGAGCGAAATCCTGCGCATCATTCTGCTATCAGAGCGAAAGCGTGAGTAGTTCGGACATATAGGTTTGTTTTCGCTGTATCCCGCAGATTCCTGGTCTTTTTCGCACTTCTTCGAGGCCTCTTGATTCCAATAAGGAGATTGGAATCGAGGAAAATGAGGCCTGTTGGGAGGTTGGTGACCGCCGACCCACAGGTTATTGGATTGTTGGTCGGTTTCCGCCATGTCTTGGTTTGCGCAAAATAATTTCCCTGTAGACCCGCATATGAATGTGTAGTATATACAACACATGATACAATTTGGTTCGCACGTTCGAAAAGTCAGAGAGCGCCTTAAAAAAAGCGACAGGCATTTCTCTTTGCGCCAAGTAGCTCAGCGTGTCGGGATTGAGCCTGCTTACCTTAGCAAGATTGAGCGCGGGGAACTGCAGCCTCCTTCAGAGGCCACAACGATTAAGTTGGCTGAAGAACTTGGTGAAGATCCCGATGTGCTTTTGGCGCTGGCTGGGAAAGTTTCATCGGATTTGAAAGATATCATCATGAAACGACCTCAGCTTTTTTCGCAGCTGATACGCCAGCTTAAACAGGTGCCTGACAACGCCATCTTGAAGGTGGTTCGCGAAGTTCGAGATGGCGAGTGGTAGGAGGTAAGTAGATGATTACTCTAGAAGATGATGAACTGGTTTTTCGGTTCCCAGAAGTTCATGAAGATGCGGTTTGCTCAATCAGTCTTCAACGCACGTTACGTATTCCAGACGATGATCGTGATCATCCTCTGCCCCCTGGACTTGGAGAGTTTCCCCTTCGTCACCTCGACGACTACGCAAGAAATATCCCGGATCACTGGTTGGAGCGCGGTGGGGTAATAATGCCAATGCATCAAGCCGAAGCCATGTGGATTGAATTTGGTGGCTTTCACGGCAGCGGTTATCCGTTCGCAATAAAAATTGCCACTGGCAAAATCAATGCAATCTCAGGCGAAGCATGGGTTCCTAATCTAAATGCCGACCCTCAAGACTATGTTGTTGTCCCGGATCAGCCTTGGCTGGATGGCTATTGTGTCGAACGAGGTTTGATCAGGCAATTTGTAGCCATGCCATTGGGAAGTGGCTACTCGGCAGAGGAGCAACTTACAGGCAAGGGCGAACATGGGGGGATCCAAATCGTCGCCTATCCCATGAAGGCCAGTCGATATCAGGAAATGAGAAAATCGCGTATAGCAGAAGCAAACGTGATGAGATGCATGAGCGTGTGTGAATCAGCCGAGCCAGATATGGGTTTGGCTCCGGGTGGTCGAATGAAGCAAGAAATATATGATGATGACTACGGTCTGGATGCTTGGGATCAACGCCATCCTAGTAAGTGCTTTGTGACGATTGCAAATTCAACAACATGGTTGGCAATCACAGG
>JABGOW010000037.1 GCA_018645275.1 Verrucomicrobiota bacterium | reverse complement strand
GTATATCTCGCCCCGTTGGGGCTTTTCGGATTGGGTCTAGTTAATGAAAGATATGGATAGATCAGTGAATACAGTCATTTTGCTTTGTGGAGTTGCTTTAGCTTGTAGCATCGGAAATGCCAGAGATATACACGTTTCTAAGTCGGGTGATGACTCCGCCGCAGGTACAGCTGACAAACCGTTGCTGACGATTCAGGCGGCGGCTGATAAGGCGCAACCGGGCGATGTGATTACGGTACATGCGGGAACCTATCGTGAGCGAATCGCCCCCCCACGTGGTGGCACATCCGATGCCCAACGCATCACCTACCGCGCGGCTGACGGGGAAGACGTTGTCATCAAGGGATCGGAAGTTGTCACCGGGTGGACTCGGACCGAGAAGGATGTATGGCAGGTGGTTCTGCCCAATTCACTCTTCGGCAACTTCAATCCCTTCGGCGATCGGATTAAGGGGCACTGGTTCAATGGCAAGGGGCGCAAGCACCATTCCGGTGCCGTCTACCTGAACGGCCACTGGCTGACCGAAGCGGAAGGTAAAGAAGAGCTGTTCGGGACGGAGAAGAAGACAAAAGAGAAGGGTTATCTCTTCAATGTGGCCTGGATGCGAACGGTCGGCGACGCTGCGCAGCGCTTCCCCGCTTCGGCCATGCTGAAACAGAAGGGCGTCAAGAAGGCTCCGTGCCATGAAGGGGGCGAGTGCATTGGATTCATCGAGGAGGGAGACTGGGCGACCTACGAAATTGATTTCGGCGCGAGCAGCGAGCATATGGAATTCAGAGTGGCCTCGGAGCAGACCGGCGGAATCATCGAACTGCGCCTCAATTCGCCCGACGGCATGCTACTGGCCACCTGCGCAGTGCCCGGTACGCGAGGCTGGCAAAAATGGCGGACCGCTAAGACCGTAATCGAACCCAGCTCCGGCAAACAAAACGTCTGCCTCGTATTCAGGGCAAAACAGGAACAGAACCGCGACACCCAAAAATGGTTCGCGGAAGTGGATGAATCAAAGACAACCATCTGGGCGCAGTTCAAGGGGGTCGATCCCAACCAGGAGCTGACCGAAGTCAATGTCCGCCGGACGGTGTTCTACCCGGAAGCACCGGGCATGCACTACATTACCCTGCGCGGATTCACCCTCGAACATGCAGCAACCCCTTGGGCACCGCCCACCACCGAGCAGATTGGGCTGGTGGGTACGCATTGGTCGAAAGGCTGGATCATCGAAAACAACACGATCCGCTACTCCGTCTGCACCGGGGTCACCTTGGGTAAATACAGCGATCCGGACGACCTGCTGTCCGGCCCCTCGGCCGGCGGTTACAACGAGACCATCGAGCGGGCCCTCACATACGGTTGGACCCAGGGGACGGTCGGTGGCCATCTCGTCCGCAACAACCACATCTACCACTGCGAACAGGCGGGAATCGTCGGCAGCCTCGGCGCCATTTTCAGTACCGTCACTGGAAACGTCATCCACGACATCAACAAAAGAGGCCTCTTAGGCGGGGCCGAAATTGCGGGGGTCAAGTTTCACGCATCCATCGACTGCATCATTAGTCACAACCACATCTACCGCTGCAACGGCACCGGGGGTGGCATCTGGCTCGACTGGATGGCGCAGGGCGCACGCGTGACAGGAAACCTGCTTCACGATAATTCGATCGACCTCTTTTTCGAGGTCAACCATGGCCCCCTCCTGGTGGACAACAACATCTTCCTCTCTCCAAATTTCCTGCGGGACTGGTCGCAGGGCTCCGCATTCGCCCACAACCTTATAGGGGGCAAGACGTCGGTGCGCCCACAAAAGCGAACCACCCCAGTACACGAACCGCATTCCACACAGATCGTTGAACTACACGATATCGCCTGCGGTGACAACCGGTTCTTCAACAACATCTTCATGAACGGAAGCGACCTAAAGCTCTACCAGACGTTCAGCGACGCCACGGTTATGCGAGGCAACGTGTTTATCCAGTCCAAGGCTCACTTAGTTAGCAAGGCGGATGGGACCTACCTCGTGGAATTGGATGAATCACCGGCGGAAGACCATCCCCTTGTGACCAGCGACCTCCTAGGGCTTGCGAAAGTTTCCAACCAACGTTTCGAACAACCGAATGGAGCTGCCTACCGACTCGACACCGACTACGTCGGTAACAGGCGAAATGCGGACTGCCCCGAAGCGGGTCCCTTTTCGTCTACGCAAACGAAAAACAAACCGCTCAGGCTTTGGCCCATCGAGGTGAAATAGATGACAAGAAGGAATACCATGCTCACAAGAACTGCGCTGCTCTCCAGTGTTGCCCTGCTGGCAAGCTACTCCCCCACCCTTGCGGCCGAAAAGCCGAATATCGTGCTAGTCGTCACCGATGATCTGGGATACGGCGATGTCTCATTCCTGAATCCCGAATCGAAGGTGCAGACTCCGCACATGGATGCGCTAGCCAAGGACGGCGTCTGGGCCACGGATGCGCATGCGCCCAGTACGGTCTGTAGCCCCAGCCGCTATGCGATCCTGACCGGGCGTTACGCCTGGCGCGGCAGATTGCGTGCAGGCCGTTTGAACCCGTGGGCAGAATCAGCCATTGATGAAGATCGTGTCACGCTACCGAAACTCCTGAAAAGCAAAGGCTATTTCACGGCCTGTGTCGGTAAGTGGCACCTCGGCTTTGACTGGCCGTGGAAGGGCGGCGAAAAACCGCCGGCTTCAGTCATCGGCGGAGGAACCAGTAAGGCGACCTGTGATCTGTTTGACTGGTCCAAGCCTATCACGGGCGGGCCGTTGGGGGCTGGATTTGACACCTATTTCGGAGATGATGTTCCCAACATGCCGCCGTATGCGTTCATCGAAAACGACCGGTTGACCTGTGATCCGGTTGATGTGAACAGCCGGGCTTTGATGAAACAGCAAGTGATGAAGGGCGGATATATTCACGGCGTCGGCCCCGGCGAAAAGGGATGGCAGCTGGAGAACGTGATGCCGGCCATTACTGCCAAAGCGGTTGAAACTATTCAGCAACAGAGCAAAGAAAACGAACCCTTCTTCCTGATGTTCGGCACCACCTCGCCGCATTCACCCATTGTTCCGCAGGAAAAGTTCCAGGGGACAAGCGAAGCGGGGCCCTATGGCGACTTTATTGTCCAGACCGATGCTGCGGTCGGGCAAATTGTGGCCGCACTAAAAGATGCGGGTGTCTATGAGAACACGCTGTTGGTTGTCTCCAGCGATAATGGCCCCGCGCCGTTCATGCGCGAGCGGATTCAATCACATCAGCACAACCCTTCCGGGCCGCTACGCGGCTTGAAGCGCGATTTGCTCGAAGGCGGGCATCGGGTGCCGTTTATCGCCTCCTGGCCGCGAGGCGGAGTCGACGGCGGCCGCCGTATCGATGCCACACTTTCGCTGACCGACCTGTTTGCCACGATTGCCGGACTCGTCGGCGTGCCTCTGGAAGAAGGCGTTGCGGAAGACAGTCTAGATATACTGCCTGCGCTGCGAGCGGATGAGCCGGTACGCAACGAGTTGGTCTATCACGCTGCCAATGGGAGGCTGGGAATTCGGCAGGGACCGTGGGTCTATTTACGCGCGCGTGGAATCACCACGGAGCCCGAATGGTACAAGGAGATCTGGAAAGGCGACGCCATTGACGCCCCTGGCCTGTTGTTCGATTTGTCCCGTGATCTCGGCCAGCGGAGTAATTTGCACGATCAGTTCCCGGAACGCGTCCAGCGGATGGAAGCGCGTCTTGCCGACATTCAGAAAGGCAAATCCACGCGCTGAGGAAAGCCCCAACGGGGCGAGATATACCAGCCCAGGGCAACGCCCTGGGGAACAGAAGAAGAATGACATGAGCCCTGAAAGGGCGAGATATAGAGAAGTTGCTGCTGATACCGGCATATATCCCGCCCTTTCAGGGCTAGATTCAAGTCGTAATCATCCCCAGGGCGTTGCCCTGGGCTTGTATATTATGCCCTTTCAGGGCGTGACTCCCTTAGCGAAGGTCGTACAGAACGGTCAGAGCTGGTCTGGTGAGTGAATGGGGTTGATGGCCAAAGCTACAACCCCTTCGCGCCTAGACGAGAGATCAAAACGTCCATGTCTAAGATCATTCCTCCCATGTTCACATCTGGCCCTGTGTGTCAGTATAGTTGTCGAATGTGAGGCAGGTGTGTCTCGCAACATTTAGGAGAATTATGAAGAAAACGACGACAATATATTCGCTGCTGGCGGCCAGCATGGCGCTGTCAGCCTTCGCCAATGACTCATCGAGAACCTACGAACTCTGGGAGCCGGAACCGGCGCCGAACAACGGCAGGAGTAGATGGGAGAGCACCAAGACCCTTGACCGTCCCAATTCCTACGATCGGGACTGGGAACGCTGGTCCTATCCTATTGGCAACGGCTATATTGGAGCCTGTGTCTTCGGTCGGACAGATACCGAACGGATCCAGATCACGGACAAGACACTTCATAACAAGGGGAAGTACGGAAAAGGCGGTTTGACCGGCTTCGCCGAAATCTATCTAGATTTCAATCAAAACAATGTGCAGAACTACCGTCGCTCGCTCAATCTGAACGAAGCCATCGCACACGTTTCCTATCGGCATCGTGGGGTGAACTATCAGCGCGAGTATTTTGCCTCTTACCCGAACAATGTGGTGGTCATTCGCCTAACCGCCGACAAGAAAGGCGCGCTCTCCTTCACGGTGCGTCCTGAGATTCCTTATCTCGAACAGAAAGAGCGCACCGGCTCAGTCACGGCAGAGGGAAATCTGCTGACACTCAAAGGAACTATGGCCCTGTTCAGCTGTAATTACGAGGGGCAGATTAAGGTGCTGAACGAAGGCGGTTCCGTGACCGCCGATGCCGGAACCATCAAAGTCAGCAAAGCCGACGCGGTCACGCTGCTGATTGCAACCGGCACCAACTACCGTCTCAGTGAACACACCTTCCGCAACCTAGGCGAGAAAAAGCTCGACCCGAATGCATTTCCGCATGACAAGGTCTCGGCCCGCATTCAGGCGGCACAGGCCATGGGCTATGCGGCGCTCAGGGAGCGGCATCTCAAGGATTACCAGAACTTGTTCGGCCGCGTCTCGGTGAACCTGAACTCAACGCCGGCGGTCGATCCGACGCACCAGCTTTTGGAGAAGTACAAAGCCGGCGAGGCGGACACCTGGCTTGAAGAGCTGATGTTCCAGTATGGCCGCTACCTGCTCGTTGCCAGTTCGCGCCAGAAGAGTCTGCCCGCCAACCTCCAGGGCACCTGGAGTCAGGATTACTTCACGCCGTGGACGGGGGGCTATTGGCATGACATCAATGTGCAGATGAATTACTGGGGTGTGATGAGCGCGAACCTCGCTGAGTGTTTCGAAGCCTACAACAACTTTTTCAAAGCCTATCTGCCGATTGCTCGGGTGCATGCCGCTGACTACGTGAGCAAGCACAATCCGGAGCAGCTGACAAAAGGGGGCGATAACGGCTGGATCATCGGAACCGGAGCGAATGCCTACTATATTCCCGGTGCCGGTGGGCATTCCGGTCCAGGTACGGGTGGGTTTACTGCTAAGCTTCTGATGGATTA
>JABGOW010000350.1:4537-5593 GCA_018645275.1 Verrucomicrobiota bacterium | reverse complement strand
GCTAGTTGGGATTTGGGCAAAACGACAAGAAACAAGAAACCCACCCCTCCAATGAAAGAGAGGTGGGTTTCTTAACCAGAGTCGCTTTTACTTAGGTACCAGTTACCGGTGTCCATGCATAATCGGAATGAGTACCGCAGGCGCTACCGAGGGCAGATGCAGCTTCATTGTCGGCGAGCCGAGCACTGAGCTCATCACGGGCTGCCATGATACTCGTGTGATCGGAACCAGTGAAGGACATCGCCCGCCTGAAGGTGCCGCCAGTATCGTGCGCGAGCCACTGCCAACCGGAGAGTTTTCCTTCTCGCACTAGGTCTTCCAATATCGGGGCCCAGGCATCGCGAACGGCCTCATCGGCCTCGGCTTCGCGTGACTGTTGGCACACGTAATATCCAGTGGTAAAGGGTGCACTGCCCGCTGGGGTAGCTGAGACCTGTGACGATTGAGCGACGGTCCATATGTAGTCATCGTGCTTTGGACAAGCACTATTGACCATGGCTACGGTTGCTGGCGCTTCGTTCCGTAAGGATTCCAGTATGGATGAGCGGGCCGCCATTCCGGAGGCGCGATCCGGCGCGGTGAAGAAGGAAAGACGCTTCCACGCTCCCCCGATTGCGTGAGCGCTCCAGCCCCATGCGGTAATGTCACCAGACTGTAGGTGACGGTCATAAATCGTAGCTCCCCCTGACATTACGGCGGCGTCTAGGGCTCCCTCGAGTGAGGGGTCACATTCGTAATAAGAAGCGAAGATGAAGCCTGAGATTCCCTGAGCATTTGCCGGAGAGTAAGAGGCGAGTATGAGGATGAAGATAGAAGCGGTCATGCTTAAGAAGGATCGCATCGGGAAGTCTCCTGAAGGTCTTGTGGCCGGCAATAGCCGGTTTGGAACGGCACACGAGGAATGGATCACGCTATATAGCTTCACGCTAGCCTTATCACATAACTGCAGGTGTAACACAAACATTCAGTCATGTTGGCGAGCCCCCCTGAACCGAGACCAGCGCGGATGTTAGGATCCGCGAGCTTGCTCCGCCCCCCAAACCTGATCCACCTCTA
>JABGOW010000350.1:0-4527 GCA_018645275.1 Verrucomicrobiota bacterium | reverse complement strand
GGATCCGCGAGCTGGCGAGCCAGGATAGGGAGGCAAGAATGGGGGGGCACGTTTACACCGTCTCAACGGTGGACAGTGGAACGTGACTGTCTCTCTAGGAACGCTGCCATGCCGTGCTCGATCCACAGCTGGGCACCTTGGTCGATCACCAGTTGTTCGATGCGCTCCATGGTCGCAACAGTGAGCGCCGAATCTACGTTTATGCTTGGGACCCGTCTGTCTGACCGACTCTCGCGGAAGACGACACTGCGGTAAAAAAAGAGGCGACCTTCGCAGTTTTCGTTCTCATTGTTCCCCCCTTGCTCAATTTCGAATTTTCGCCGCGGCGGACTCAGGCGAGAGTACTCCCTGAGCAAGCATTGTGCTACGTGTGCTCGCTCACCAAGTAATCCCAGCTTCTTCGAGCAACGCTTAGTATCGGGAGTCGGCGCTGAGAAGGTCTCTGAAGGGCAATGAATGGGTGCAGCGTTGAGCTTTACGAGTGACGCTGCGGACCCCAGCCCGATCTCCGGTTGACTCAGTGCCGAGGGTCACGTCACTCGCCCACCGGGGGGCACGTCATGCGCGTCCTGAGTTAGGGACCTCGTCATGTCCTTATTCGAGAACGCCACTCGCTTCTTCCACGCCCGCGAGTCGCTTTCCCCCAGCGGCCCCTGGGTTCTAACCGCCGATCAGGTCCCGCGTGGCCTCGAGGGCACCATCGGGAACGGACTCTGTCGAGGTCACCAGGGCGACCCAGGTCGACCACCCGTATCTCTCTGTCAGGATCTCGCCGAGGCTCCTAGCTTCCGACCCGGTTGATGCCGCTCCGATGCGTACGCGACGGAACTGCCGGCCCCCCACTTCCTGGGTGACGGTCCAGGCTGGTAGCCCCAGGTTGGCCAGCCGGTCCCTCTGCACGACTGCGGAGTCGGCGTTCAGGAAAGCTCCCATCTGGACGGTGTAGAGGGGACCGCTGATGGGCTCAGGTTCGGGCTCGGGCTCGGGCTCGGGCGTCGCCTGAGCGACAGGCGACGGCGGTGGCTGGACCTGTTCCTGGGGCTGCTGCTCATGGATCGGCTCATCGTCACCGCTGCAGGCCACTACGGTCAGGATGAGCCCGAATATCGGGATCAATCGCCAATGCATGTCTCGGCTCCTTCAAGTTGTCGGAGAAGAAAGGTGCCTCCGAGTCTGTACGATCCGCACGCACCCGTCCATAGGCGATGAAGAGTTCGGTCGATGACCTGAACACGGACCGATTGGAATTGAACCGCGAAGGGGAGGGGAGAAAGAGCTATCGTGAGCAGGATCAGAGAGCGACGCATCGGGCACCTCATTGCGAGAGGTGGGGAGGCCATGCGGAAACTGCTGAACTTCTTTATAGGCGGCTTTTAAGTTCCAGCGGTGAAACCCAGTCATCAGTCGTTCTAGCGATGCTGTGATTTCATATTCCTTATTGATTTCTGCATTGTTGACCAGATCGTCAACGGTGCGCCCATCAGCTGCTGCTGTGGTCGCTTGAGCGACGACTTCGGCCAATCTCGTGCTATCGGTGCGGGGTACTGTGAGTCTCCCCTTATTGGCAACCACGGGGCGGTACTGGTGCCGGGCCGCACACAGCGACGCCACTGCAGCGCCACTCCCCCAAAAATATTCGTAGCTGGGTCGGGTCCATTTTGCGGACAGGCGAGACCCCAGTGGGGTACACCCCCCTAAATGCTTATCTTGTGGCTCGTCTTCTCTATTCGGCCGAACAACCCCAACTTCGCGACCTATGCACAAGACACCTTTTTTTCTCGTCGCGCTGCTCGGGATGATGACAGGCGCTGGCCTGGCCACTGCCCAGGAAGCTCCAGCTGATCTGACCACGATCCGCAACTACATGGGGATTTCGGACCGACTCACGACCGCCGGTCAGATCGCTTACGATCAGATTCCGCTGCTGCGCGAGGAGGGCTACGACGTCGTCGTCAACCTTGCCACGGCCAGCCGGGAAAGGAACTCGCTGGAAGGGTTTCATGTGACGGAATCCGGGATGGCGTACATCCACATTCCGGTCGACTGGGAACAGCCACGGCTGAGTGACTTGAGCATGTTTTTTGACGTCATGGAAGCCAACGAGGGTCGCAAGGTGTTCGTGCACTGCTTCGCCAACATGCGTGCATCGGCGTTCGTCTATATGTACCGCACGATGGTCGAGGGCGTTGCGGAGGAGGACGCCCTCGGGGCCATGAACGAGGTCTGGGACCCAGCCGAGGTCCGGCAATGGGAGGATTTGATCGAGCGGGCGCGAACGGAGTTCAGCGGGCGCTAGCTCGCCGACGGTCCCTGCGGGCCACCCGAGGCCTATGCCTCACATTGTTCACCGTCACCACCGCCGAACTTATAAACTGTCCTGCTCGTCCTTAGTTGTGGGCCTGAGTGGGGCAGGGAAGAATGAAGCCATGAAAAGAATCCTGCTGTGGGTGCTCGCTCTAGCAGTCATCCCTGTTGGGGTTGATGCACAGGGCACTCCATCAGCTTCCTGCGCGGACATAGGCCCGTCGTCTTCCTTGGAGGATGTCCGTTCCTGTGCCGAGCAAGGGGATGCCGATGCCCAGACCAGACTCGGGCGTATGTACGCCATTGGCGAAGGCGTGCCGGAGGACTATGCGGAGGCGATACGTTGGTTTCGGTTAGCTATCGAGCAAGGGAATGCGGTTGCCCAGAACGGCCTCGCGGTTATGTACTCCAGAGGCTGGGGTGTGCCGGAGGACTATGTGGAAGCAGCGCGCTGGTATCGGTTAGCAGCTGAACAAGGGTATGCCTCTGCCCAATCGAACCTCGGGCTTACGTACCTTTATGGCGCCGGCCTGCCGCAGGACTATGCGGAGGCAGCACACTGGGTTCGGTTAGCTGCCGAGCAAGGGGATGCCGATGCCCAGTTCGTCCTCGGGACTTTGTACGACAACGGCGACGGCGTGGAAGAGGACAATGTCCTTGCCTATATGTGGCACAATCTCGCTGTGGCCCAAGGAAATGAGAGTGCACAGGAGGGCAAAGACATCGTGGAACAGCAGATGACTGGTGAACAAATAGCGGAAGCCCAACGGCTATTCCGCGAGTGGCTAGAGGCTCATTCCCCCGGCGGCAACTAGAGCCCTCTCAGTGGCACCCAGTCCAGGCAGGGTGTTAGGGAATGATTAACGGGTTGTCTCAAACGTCGAGGAGTCCTAAAAGGACTGCAAATCCTCGATTCCCGGTTCAAGTCCGGGCGGCGCCTCTCAGGCAAGCAAAAGGGCTCCCGGCCAATTGGCTAGGAGCCCTTTCCCTGATCTTGGGCATAAATTCCGATCAGCTAACCCACTTCAGCATGTCTAGGTCCGGATGATTCTCGGGACGTTCGACCAACTCGAGCAACTCATTGTTGACGAGGTGCGTGTACCCCTCGGTCACGCTGATCGTGCTGTAGCCCATTGCCTTCTGTACCTGCGCGACCGGCATACCGCTCCCGATCCATGTCTCTCAGGAAGAAACCTAGGGAGTTTCACTCCGCAATTTGTCATAGACGAATGAGACACCTGTCCAAATAACGAGGAGCGTAACCACACTGATCAGAGCTGGCATCAACTCTCGACGGCCAATGAGCACATAGTTCAAATCAACGAGTAGGATCTGAGATATAGCGATCACCATCCCTGAGAACATCGTCTTGCCCGTATTCTGGACAATCCAGTCGAAGAACAGGATTGAAACGGTCCAGAACACAAGTATACTGAGAATGGTGTTGCCCACGACGGGCTCGAACGCGGGCTCAGGCATTGCCGGGTTAAAGAAGTACGTGGTTCCCAAGTACGCGAGGATACTGCCAGTGAGCCCACCACCGATGATGGATTTGATTCTACCACCCATTGTTGAATCTCCTTTGGACAGCGGGCCTGAGGCCCAACAATCCGATGTAGATAGAACGAACTCGTCCTCGCATGGTGCTCCGCCCGACTGAACTTCGCAACCTGGGCCGTGCGGTGACGTGACCCGGCGTTGGTGCATGTCTGCTGGTTTTAGCTTCGGGTCGGTTGGGCCCGATCCTTGGCACGAGGCGCCCTGAGTGCTAATCGCCAAACCTGAGCGTACTGTGACTTGCCGCGTGGCTCTGGGCTACCCTTGGTGGGAGGGCTACCGGGGTGCTCCGCCACAGCCACGTGTGGTCCACCGTAACAACATCAGGATATTCACCCGGGCCCGAGTGGGGGTTGTCTGGATGTTTCGCTTGTCCGAGGCACGCGCCGCGTAGTATTCTTGCGGTGACAGGGTTTTCACGTTTCCAGATTTCCTCCTCCGACCCGGTATTAGGAATGACACGATGACCTCATCCACCTGGGGAGAGCCTCCGGAGATCAACCCGGCCGGCTCGCTGAGCGAAGACGCCCAAGAGCAGAAGACCAGCCTCTCAGCGGATGTGATCCTCCGGCGTGCGCGACTCCGGGCCGTGATTGACGCAATCCCCGACCTGATCTCGGTGAAGGACTGCGAAGGCGTGTACCAGCTCTGTAACCAGCCATTCTC
>JABGOW010000038.1 GCA_018645275.1 Verrucomicrobiota bacterium | reverse complement strand
GAACCGGTGGAGTACGATGTTGAGGGCATTATCCAAGTCCCCGTGAAAGAGAGCGTTGGGAATACCTTTGCGAACATTCTACGTGCTTTCTTGCGTCAGGACCCTGACATCATGATGATCGGTGAGATTCGCGATGTTGAGACGGGGCAGATTGCCGTGCAGGCGTCACTGACGGGCCATCTCGTGTTCAGTACGCTGCATACGAATGACTCTGCAGGCGCGGTGACTCGTCTGATCGACATGGGTATTGATCCATTCTTGATTTCAGCCACCTTGGAAGCCGTGCTGGGGCAGCGACTCGTGCGTACGGTCTGCGACCAGTGCAAGACATCCTATCCTGCGGAACAGGATACGCTCGATATCCTCAATATGACACAGGCGGATGTCGGCGATCAGCCCTTCTACTATGGATCCGGGTGTCAGTTCTGCAACGACACCGGCTACCACGGTCGCCGCGGGCTCTACGAGTATCTGTCCGTAAGCGATCCGGTTCGGCAGCTTATCAATGAACGTCAGCCTACACTCGTAATCCGCGAGAAGGCCATTCAACTTGGCATGACGACGATGCGGCAGCACGGCATTCAGTGCTTGCTTGATGGGTACACGACGGTTGACGAAATCGTCAAATACACGTGATCTTCGTATCGCAATAGATCAACCAGGACGGGACCACAATGGCTAACGCTCCAGATTCGAAACGCTCTGATTGGGACACCTATCGTCGGCTGATAGCCTATTCGCGTCCCTACCTGTGGCGGCTTATCGTTGGAGCCCTTTGTGGTGTCCTGTTTGCAGGCTCGACGGTGGGGTTGCTGCCCGTCATTCAAGATGCGCTGGGACGCTTCTTTGATCCGGATCAACCGCTCGATATGCGAATGGCGGCCATGATTGGTGGCGGCATCATCCTGCTGATGCTCGTGCGCGGGGTGGGGCAGTTCTATAACGCATACCTGGTTCAATGGGTCGGCAACCGCGTGGTTATGGATATGCGGGTGGGCACGTTTGCGCACCTTCAGGATCTTTCTGTGGGGTTCTTCACTGCCACCAAGACGGGCGAGATGATCTCTCGGACGGTGAATGATTCAACGCTGTTGGAGCGGGCCGTTTCGAACGTGCTCACGGATGTCGTCCGCCAGCCAATTGTGCTTGTGGGTACCGTCGCCTACGCCGTAACGCGGGATTGGCGCCTTGCCCTTTCGTGCCTGGTGCTCTTTCCGCTTTGCATGCTTCCGGTGCTGGTGTTTGGTCGTAAGGTTCGCCGGTCTGCTCGTGAAGGCCAGGAGCATCTGGCGGAGATTGTCTCGATTATGCAGGAAGCCATCAGCGGCGTCCGAATCGTGAAGGCCTTTTGCATGGAGGAACGCGAGCAGACTCGCTTCGCTCTGCAGTGCACCAACTTCTTTCGCCGAGTGATGCGCGTGGTCAAATCCAAGGCGTTGATTGAGCCCATTATTGTGCTGATCTCCGGTTTTGGGCTTGTCTTTGCGCTTGCCTATGCTGCCCACAGCGAAATGCCGTGGAATGAATTCATCACATTGGCCATTGCGCTCGTCGTCCTCTACGACCCGGTTAAGCGACTCAGCAAAATCCACCTCTCCATTCAGCAGAGCTCGGCTGCAGCCGACCGCATCTTTGAAATCCTTGATACGGAGGTCTCAGTCAGCGATGCAGAAGATGCATCCACCTTCGAGGGCCCCATTGAGAGTATCTGTTTCGACCACGTGGGGTTCACCTACGGTGAGGCGGACGTGCTCAACGATATCGTGCTCGATGTTAAGGCGGGGGAGCGCATTGCGCTGGTGGGAGGATCCGGTGCAGGCAAGACAACGTTGGTGAATCTGCTGCCACGGTTCTTTGATGTCACCTCTGGTGCGATTCGTGTAAATGGTGTTGATGTGCGCGATATGACGCTCAGGTCTCTGCGCCTACAGATGGGATTGGTCACGCAGGATACGTTCCTCTTCAATGACACCGTAGCCAGCAACATTGCGTATGGCTGCCCTGATGCAACGCAGGAGGCCATTGAAACCGCGGCACGCAGTGCGCACGCGCACGACTTTGTTCTAGAGATGCCGGAAGGGTACAACACGATGGTTGGCGAAATGGGCGTTCGGCTCTCCGGAGGTCAGCGACAGCGGCTAGCCATTGCGCGCGCTATTCTGAACAACCCCACCGTCTTGATTCTCGATGAAGCGACAAGTGCACTCGATACGGAGTCGGAACGCATTGTTCAGTCCGCACTCGATGCGCTGGTGAAGGGGCGCACGGTATTCGCTATTGCCCATCGCCTTTCTACCATCAAGAACTGCAATCGCATTGTGGTCATGGACAAGGGCGAGATCGTCGAGATTGGCACACACGATGATCTGCTGGCTTCTGGTGGCGCCTACAAGCGCCTTCATGACATGCAGTTTGACCGTTGATGTGGCGTAACCTACGCTGAGCCCACGGCAGCCCCGCGTCGCCAGAGCCTCTCCCGCTCCGCAGGCCCCAAAGCGGCGACCGGAGCACCGCATTCCAGATGGACAAGGCAAGGGCGGCGATGAAATCGCCGCCCTGGGAGCGCGCAAAAGGGCGCAAGGCAGCTCCGTAGGGACTGTGCCCATTCGTAATCGTAATCCTACTCGTGCTCGTAATCGGTGGATTCAGTACGGTTGGTGCTGTAGCTATCCGAATTCTCGTAGACGCGGCTTGGAGAGGTGCTTCGAATGAGGCCGACGAGCATTGATACGATTCGCACCAGCATCGCTTTGCCCATATCGGCCTCTTCTATCCGTTTCTTTGCGACCAACACATCAAGACATGCCGCGCACTCCAGAGCGGATCCGCGTGCAATGTCGAAGAACCGGCAACGGTCCGCCGCCGTGTACTTCCCGTTACCCTCTGCAATATTAAGAGGAACAGATGTCGAGGCCCTGTCCAACTGGTTGTGAACAGCGAGCCCTTTTGGAATGTTCTCAAGTAGTTCATCAACCCAAGAGACAAACGCAATGGCCTCTTGATAGACATCCAGCTTCTCATGATCAAAACGTGTTTTCATGCTCAGGACTTTAGATGATGGTAGAGGCCAGAAGCAAGTGAATGCAGAAGGCGATTACGAGTACGATGACGATTACGAGCAGGACCTACAGATTGCCCCACTGAGCCGCCTTGCGCCCCGCGTAAAATCCTCGCGGCATTTCCTCTTGTATCAGCCCACCAGAAGGCTAAAATAGAAATGCCGCGGAACGCATGCGGTTGAGATAGCGAAACGGCGAAACGGAGCAAAGGAGGGCAACGCATGGAGCTACCACTGGAAGTGCTATACAACGGAGTGAAGCCATCGGAAACGATGGCTTCTCGCATTCAGGAGCAGGTTGCAAAACTTGAGCGTGTCTGTGATCGCATTATCCGCTGTCGGGTAACGATCGACGAGCCACCCAAACACCAGAGGAAAGGTGGTGCTTTTCATGTGACCGTCGACATTACGCTCAAGGGGAGCGAGATCGTGATCAACAAGCAGGGCGACAACGACCCCTCGCATGAGCACGTCTATACTGCGCTGAATGATGCATTCGAGGCGGCCCGCCGCAAGCTGGATGCTCACGTTGACCGTCGGCGGCGCAAGGTAAAGCAGCACGCAGGCACACCGGTACTCGAAGTCTGATTCCTGGTCCGACCGTTCTCGCCTCTTCCAGGTGAGGCGATCGCACGAAGAGCGATGTGGAGGTGCGCCGTTAGCGTTGCGCCTTCACGTCACGCTCAATCTGCTCGGACCGCAAGGACCAGTAGTAGCGGGATCAAGAACCAGCAGTGTTTCATGCCGAAGACTATAGCATAGGCCGCCGGTCTGCAGTCCGAACAGAAAGGGACTCTTTCCAGATTGTGCCGTATAGTAGGGTCGGAGATCCTTCGCAAGCTCAGGATGACATCTTCCAACGCCCATCTGTCATGCCGAGCTTGCCGGGGATGTTGGACATTCCTTGGTCAGCCTTATCAATGCATGTCAACTCCAGCGGTTATGAACGATAGGGAGAGCACAAACATCAACAGGTAAACGACGCGTTGTGACTCCGATTCCTTCTGATCTAGAGGGCCGGCAGAGGCAAACGCACACACGGGCCGTTCTGCGTGCAACAAGGAGGAGAAGGGGATGGTCGTGTTGGTCTCAAGTCCGATTGATCTCAGCGTCACGTGTTAGATTTCAGCATCACCACAGTTGAGCGTTCAACGGCAGTGACTTTACCGGTTGTTTTGGTGGTCGGGGATGGTTGTCGCTACTTGTCTCCCGAACGCCCAAGTCAACAATCTACTCCCAGAACACAGGCTTGATCTTGATCTGGCCGGGTTCGTAGTCGGCGGGATGATCTTCGAGCAGGATTTCGCGGGCCTTTTCACCCATCTTTTTGCCGGGAATATGGATCCAGGCCAGGGCGTCGAAAGGCGGGGTGGCGGTCTCCAGTAGTGCCGCGATCGACTCTTCGGCCGGGAATTCGCGATCGGGCATCTCTTTGAGCACTCTGTAGGCGGCCTCGGCGGTGGCCTGGGTGGATACCGTGAACCCGGTCAGGTCGGGATAGAGCGAGAGCAGCTTCCGGATCGGTTCCTCTATCTGTTTCTCCCAACCCTTGCTCTCCATGATACGGACATCCATGTGCCAGTCCTTGTTGACGGGTAGCCCAGCCTTCTTCAGCGCCTGGTAGTGTCCGGACAGGCGGTTGCTGGTGGAGGGTAGGTGGGTGGGGCCGAGGAAGGCGATCTGCTTATGCCCGTGTTCGATCAGCTTGTTGGTGAGCATCCGTCCGGCTTTGGCGTTGTCCATGGAAATCAAGCGGCTTTCGAAGCCGGGCGGGCAGAGGTCGGCGAACAGCACCTGGGTGCCTTCCTCTATGTAGCGGTTGATCCAGCTGGAAACGGTGCGGGAGTGCGATGTGGAGTTGATGACCAGCGGAGAGGTGAAATAGACCAGTGCTTCGAGCCGCTGGCGCCCCAGGTTGCGGAGCAGGTGGATTTCACGCTCCGGTTCACTGTGGGTGAAGTTGATGCTGAGCAGCTTGCCCTCTTCCATCAGGCCCTGTTCAAGCTCAATCATCAGGTCAGTATGGAAGCTGGAAAAGAACTCCGGAACAAACAGACCGACCAGTCCACTCTGGATCCTGGGACTAGTCATGGTGTCCGGGTCGCTCAGGAAGGTCCCCGTACGGCGGTGGCAGGTGACGGTGCCCTGGGCTTCTAGCTGTTTCATAGAGCGCTGTACCGTCAGGACGGAGACGCCAAGTTCCTCGGCCAGCGCACGGTTGGTCGGCAGCTTGTCGCCGGTGTTGAGCGTGCCATCCTGGACCTGTTTGTAGATGTGCCGAAGCACTTGATGCGATAAATTCGGTTGTGTGATAACGTTAGCCATAGATCATCCTCCATGAATCATTGAATGAATATTGGCGATTATTGGAGAATGTGCAAGCCGTTTTTGTGCTTGGGGCTTCCCCATTCTGAGCGGGATAACCGGAGCAGAGATCCTTCGACAAGCTCAGGATGACGCATTTGCCAAGGTCCTGTGTCATGCCGAGCTTGCCGAGGCATCTCTGCCTCATTGCTAAGCGTCTTCTTCAGTTTCACGTACCGAAATGGGATAT
>JABGOW010000041.1 GCA_018645275.1 Verrucomicrobiota bacterium | reverse complement strand
ATTGCGTTGCACGGAGCGTTTGGAGAGGATGGGGGCGCCCAAGCTATGCTTGATGCCATGGGGGTTCCCTACACCGGGTCCGGCGCTGCTGGTAGCCACAATGCAATGGACAAAGTGTTGACCAAGCGGGCCTTTGAGGCACATGGCATTCCGTCACCCCGTTATGAAGTGTTGAGTGTCGGGGATGCACGTACGCTACCCTTGCCCGTCGTGATCAAGCCTGCTGCTCAAGGGTCCAGCATTGGTGTTCACCGTGTCTGTTCAGAGGAGGAATGGATCTCCGCAACGGAGGACGCATTCCAATTCGGCGACACGCTCCTTGTGGAAACGCTGGTGTCTGGGCGAGAGTTGACCGTCGGGGTTGTGGAGAGGACGCCATTGCCTGTGATTGAGATTGTGGCGCCGGACGGCTGGTATGGTTATGACGCCAAGTACACGCAGGGGAGCACCCGATATTGTGTCCCGGCGGAACTTGATGACCGCATTGCGCGTGAAGCCCAGCAGGTTGCACTACAGACCTTTGACGCACTGGCGTGTCGCGGGTTTGGGCGAGTTGATTTTCTGCTGTCAGACTCGGGAAAATTGGTGGTGTTGGAGCTGAATAGCATCCCTGGATTCACGGAGACAAGTCTGCTGCCCAAGGCGGCTGCCGCTGCGGGCATGACATTCAGCGAACTTTGTGACAGGATCATGCGAACGGCAACGTTTGGCTAAAGCCGAAATTTGGAAATTGGAAAGCAGAAATCGGGAATGTGGAGTCTAGAATGTGGCGAGCGAGGTGTGGGATGTTTCGGAATGCGGGAGTTACTTCCCATTTCGTATTTCCCAATTTACTTGGATAACAATGCTGTTTGATCATACAGAGACGGGTAGGCGGAGAGGAAAGGGGCGTAGGCGTGCAGAGCCCCGCAACCGCTACCGCGTGGAGGCCCGGGCAAAGGGGCGCGATTCGCGGAAACTCTACCGCATTGGTGCTGTTGTCCTTCTGGTGGGGGTCGTACTTGGTTTCCTGGGGGCGGCTTTCGCCGGCATTCTCTTCACCCGTGATCTGCTTTTTGCGCGCAATGATCGTTTCGTGATACGCGATATTGAGATTGTGGATGGTCAGATCAAGACAGAGAACATGATTCGCGAATATCTCGCCTATGAGGGCATCACGATAGGGGCGAATCTCTTTTCCTTCGCGATCAGAGAGTTTGAGGATCTTTACCTCCAGCGCAATCCACTCGTGAAGACGATTCAGGTCTCCCGTCAATTCCCGGACACACTCAAGGTTGCCATTCGTGAGCGTGATCCGCTGGTTCGGCTTGGTCAGCAAGGGTCGCTGGTCGCCGATAGCGAAGGCTTTGTTTTTCGCCTGAGCACGAATTTGCACCGTCTGCCCGTCATCATAGGCTGCAATGATCCCGACCTTGAGCCTGGTGGCCATGTGGGCGGGGCGGCGAAAGCGGCCGTGACGCTCCTCGCTGTCTGTGACAACCCGCGAGTTGGCGTTCGTGTTGTTGGGGTAGACGTGAAAAAAAAGGACTACCTGTTGGTGCATTTCGTCACGCCGGATGGTATCAAAGAGGCGCGGCTTTCCTGGGAGGGTATGGGCAGTGGTGCCCCTGAGTCTCGACGCGACCTGATTGTCCGTCTCGGCCGTTTGAAGCAGGCCGCAAAAGACGATCGTGGTCAGCATTCTTTGTTCGACGCCACGCTTCCCGGGCGTATTTATGTGAGGTAATCTGTGGATCCGGTAGCGGCATTAGAAATTGGGACCTCCAAGACGGTCGCCATGGTTGGCGAGATGCGGGAGGATGGAACGGTGATGATCACCGGGGTGGGGGAGCAACCCTCCTCCGGCGTCCGCAAGGGCGAAATCATCGACCTTGAGAATGCGTCGGTCTGCGCGAAGTCTGCGTTGGAGGAGGCCGAGGAAACCAGCAACGTGTCTCTGGGGCAGGTCTTCGTAGCCGTTTCGGGTGGGCACATTCGGGGGCTTGTGAACCGCGGTGCAGTTCCCGTTCGGGATACGGATGCTCAGGTTTCCGAAGAGGATGTCGACGAGGTCATGGAGGTTGCTCGTGCGGTTAGCCTTGCCGCGGATCGTGAAATCATCCACACCATCTGCCGCCACTTCTGCATTGACGATCAGGAGCGCGTGATTAAGCCCGAGGGGATGGTTGGGGCGAGGCTTTCCGTTGATATGTTGGTTCTGCATGGCGTGCGTGGTCTGCTGCGCAACACGGTGCGCGTGGTTGAGCAGATCCCCATGGAGGTCCAGGATGTCGCCTTCAGTGGGCTCTGCTCTGCGCTTTCGGTCCTGACGGCGGAGCAAAAGACGAGCGGCGTTGTGGTGATTGATCTTGGCGGCGGCACGACCGATTACATGGCCTACGCGGGTGGGGTTGTCGCCTGCGGCGGAGCATTGGGTGTCGGTGGCGACCACGTGACCAACGATATTGCCATTGCGTTCAGTATCCCGATGACCCGGGCCGAGAAGTTGAAGAAGGACATCGGCAGTGCCACGATTCCTGCCGTGATCGATCCACCCCGGATATCGCTGCCAGCCGAAGTGGGATTCCCCGGAAGGACGATTAATTTGCGCTCAATGCACACCGTGATCAATGCTCGTATGGAAGAGATCTTCTCCACGATCAAGAAGCGTTTGGATGATGACAATGTGCTGCCACTGGTTGGTGCCGGCATTGTATTGACCGGGGGTGGCGCCCACATGATTGGCGCCACTGATTTGGCCGAAACCGTTTTTGGTGTGCCCTGTTTCGTCGGAGCCCCCCGCGGGGTCACCGGGATTGCCGTGGCGACCGATGGTCCTCAGTATGCCGCCTGCTGCGGGCTTGTCCACTATGGATTCCGCGTTCAGGATAGCCCCAGCTCGGGGAGAGGCTCCCTGCTCGGGGCCTTCATGAAGACGCTGCTTGGAAGATGAGAAAGCAAATTGAAAATTCGAAATAATGAAATTCGAAATCATGAAAGAGAGGAGCAAGCCGCTTGCAGGATGTCGCGTTCTTTTGAAAAATGGATTTCAGTGCTCCCCCTTTGCATTCTCAAACGTGTCGATGATATCGCCCCCATTTCAGCTTTCAGCTTTCACAATTTCAACTTTTCTTAATTGCCATGTTTAGACTAACACGATCTACAGATTCTGCCGCCGCGCGCCGTGTGTGTGTGCTTGGGGTTGGTGGGGGTGGCGGCCGCGCCATTGACGGCGTCGTGTGTGGCGCAGGAGGCCCCGGCATCGCGGCTGTGAACACAGATTCGCGCGCGCTTTCAGAATCGAAAGCCGTGACGAAGATCCAGATTGGCGTTGATGACTCAGACGGCTTCGGTGCCGGTGGCGACCCAGATCTTGGCAAACTGGCCGCACAGCATGACGTCGAGATGCTGCGTGGGTTGTTTACGGATGCGGATGTAGCCATTGTTGTGAGCAGCTTTGGCGGTGGGACGGGAACGGGCGCAACCCCGGTTATTCTGGAAACAGCCCACTCGGCCGGCGTTTTCACCATTGCGCTGGTAACCCTGCCTTTTGAATTTGAGGGAGAGAAGCGCAAGGCGCTGGCGGAGGCCGGGCTTCACGCGGCTGTTGCCGCCGCCGATATGGTATGCGTGATTCGGAACGATGACCTTTTTGAAACCGTTGGTGGCGAGAATGTTAAGGCGGCTTTCGCCGCCGCTGATGAGGCACTGGCTGCGGGAATTTGCGGGCTGTGGCAGGTTCTGGCTCAGCCGACTCTGATTGGGATAGATCTGGAAGATCTGAGTGCACTGGCCTCGCGGACGGGCGGAGTCTGTCAGTTCGGGTTTGGCTATGCCAGTGGCGTGGGGCGTGCGCAAGCTGCAGTCGACGGTCTGTTGAACGGTCCCGTGCTTGAGAAGGGTAGGGCGCTTCGCACAAGTAGTTCGGCTGTGATCTGTGTTGCGGGCGCGCACGATCTCACGCTTGCTGAGGTGGGGGATGTCATGGCGGCCATTTCGAAGGCGGTTCCAGATGACTGCAACCTGACGATGGGGGCCGTTGTTGACGACAAATGGAAGGATCGTGTTCTGGTCTCTGCGTTTGTTGCCGATCGAAAGCGTTCGGTGAGTTCAATGCCGCTCCCCGCTGCCGCACCCAAGAAAAGAACACGCAAGCGAAAGCTGGACCTGCAGGGCAAGTTGAAGCTCGATGTGGCGGGAAAAGGCCGATTTAAGAATGTAGAAGCAACAATCATGGATGGCGAGGATCTGGACATCCCGACATTTGTCAGGCGAGGGCTTGAGATTGAGAAGTAGGGGGGCAGGAGTATCCCCGCTTCTTTTCTCAGTCAAGAAGCCTCGAGAAATTTGGCATAACAGAAAACCAGAGATGCCTCGGCAAGCTCGGCATGACAATGAACCTTAGAAAACCAGAGGTGCCTCGGCACGCTCGGTATGACAGTAGACCTCAGAGAATTGTCATCCTGAGCTTGCCGAAGGATCTCCCAAGAAGAGGATTACGATGACGGAACAAGAAGTGTTAGGCCTGCTGGAAGAAACAGGGGCTCTGCTGACAGGGCATTTTGAACTGCGCTCAGGGCTACACAGTGAGCGGTTTTTTCAGTGTGCCAATCTGCTTCGCTTTCCCCGAAAGGCGCAGATTCTCTGCGATGCAGTGGTTCAGAATATGCGAGAAGCGGGGGCAGTCGAACGTATTGATGCCGTGATCTCACCGGCGCTTGGCGGGATTCTGGTGGGGCATGAGGTCGCCCGCTCTCTGGATGTGATGTCCATCTTTGCCGAGAAGGTCAATGATCAGCTGGTGATGCGGCGATTCGAAGTAGAGAAGGGCGCCCGGTACGTGCTGGCGGAGGACGTCATCACGCGTGGGGGGCGCGTTCAGGAGACAATCGACATTGTCGAGGCCGGTGGCGGTGAGGTCGCCGCCATAGCGTTGCTGGTTGACCGCAGTGGCGGCAAGGTCAAGTTTCCCTATCCGACATTCAGCTTGGTCCAGATGGAGCCCACCGTATGGGATCCTTCCGAGTGCCCCCTATGTGCAAAGGGCTCATCGGCCGTGCATCCGGGGTCGTAGGGAAGGGCTGAGGGATGAAACCTGAAACCTGAAAGAGGAGCAGGGGCGAGGGGAAGGGCTGAGGGATGAAGCCTGAAACCTGAAAGAGGAGCAGGGGCGAGGGGAAGGGCTGAGGGATGAAACCTGAAGGTTGAAATGTGTCGGGTGAAAGATTCGGAATGGGGGAAGTTGCGAGGTGAGTGTGGGTTGTGAGACAACAGAGGTTGCCGATCAGAAAGGCCCAGGCGATGGAGCCCCCATTTCAGGTTTCAGGTTTCAGGTTTCAGGTTTTCTCATTTGGTTTCCCGCCATTCTGGCGTCATTGGGGTTGTACGCATTTGCGCTGTGGTTCGGTGAACTAAACCAGGACGAGGGCTGGTATCTTTATGCGGGTCGGCTCGTCTCCGAAGGGCAGCACCCCTTTGTCGATTTTGCGTCGACCCAAGGGCCGGTAATGGCCTACGTCTATGCCCTCGCACAGCCCTTGGTTCGGCTCTGGGGTGTGGCGGGCGGTCGTCTGTTCACAGCACTCCTCGGCTTTGCCACCGCCCTCTGTACGGCTCTGCTGGCGTATCGGGTTGCAGCT
>JABGOW010000489.1 GCA_018645275.1 Verrucomicrobiota bacterium | reverse complement strand
ACGGGCAGCCGTTGACCTATGTGGCAAAGAAGAAGGCTCTCATCGATGGCTGGCGCTCCCTGTGGGGCGAAGCCTTCCCGTTTTACTACGTGCAGATCGCGCCATTTGACTACACCGCGAACGCCACCACAGCCATCGACGATGGCGTCCTCCCGTTTTTCTGGGAAGCGCAGTCCGCAGTTCTCGGTGAGGTTACCAATGCCGGTATGGCAGTGATCACGGATGCCGTGCACGACTCAACGGGAGCCACGGACCTCACTGAGCTTCATCCCAGGAATAAGCAAGTACCCGGAGAGCGCCTGGCATTGCTGGCGCTGGCTAACACCTACGGTCAGAACATCATCAGCACTGGACCGACGTTCCAGTACCTGAAGACCGTCGGCAGTACGCTGGAGGTCACTTTTGATTCTGCTACCGGCCTGACGACCAGCGATGGGCTGGCTCCTGATTGGTTCGAGCTTGAAGTGAGCGAAGGCGTCTATACCTCGGCCACTGCCGTGGTGAGCGGCAAGAAGGTGGTCCTCAGTTCCCCGGCGGTGCCCGTTCCGACGACCATGCGTTTCGCCTGGAGTGAGGTCGCCCAGCCCAACCTGCGGAACGGGGCCGGTCTGGTTGCTTCGTCTTTCCGGGCGGGTAGCCTTATTCGTGACTCCTTTGCAATCGACACCCTGACACAAGACGGCGGTAATTATCGGCCGGACGACCTAGGCGACGGTTGGCGCTCGGCGGTTGGGAATTGGACGATTTCCGGCGGCGTTTTGCGCAATGCCGGGGATACGGATGATGCCGCCAGTGAGGGCGCTCTGGTGCAGGGGGTTCGTGTGGGGACAGCGATGACAGGAACGAAGCTCAGCCTGAGCTTTGATTACACGTTGGCGGCCGCCGGTGAGTCGCTTTCCGTCTATCTGTTCGGAACCCGGGGTTCCTACACCAACTCCCTTTCCCGCATCGGCAACTATGGACATGGCGCCGCCGGTGGTATCGGGCGATATCAGTATCTTGAGCTGGATTTCGACAACACGGACATAAGCTCCTCTGAGTTTGTCGGAGGGGATACGATTTCAGAATCGGCGCCTTCTGCCTATTTTGGGGTAGACTACTCTCCATTGGTCACACTGACTGGCGTGACGGCAGGTTCCGCGAGATTTGCCGAGGTGGTTGATCTTGAGCAGTGGGGATTTAGCGGTGTTGAGGATTTCGACTACGTCACGCTCGTATTCGCCCGTGATGCTGTGGCCGACTCTGAAGTCACGATCGACAACGTGCTACTGAGAGTCAAGGCGCCGGATCCAGTGGGGATGGTGTTTGTGGTTCGGTAGGCTGAAACTTGACTGGTCATCGGATTCCGTCGCCACTCTCTTCGTAGGACGGACATCTTGTCCGTCTGTAGGCCGTATTGCACAGACGGGCAGGATGCCCGTCCTACGCAAGAAGAAGTCTCCCCAAATGATGCATCGCACCCCCGAATGATGCCTGTCTTGCGTTGCCCTAATGGGCGCGTCCTTGGGATAATAGATCATATGCAAGGGATCTCGTGTCGGGATGTGCTGGCCAAAAGCACCTCATACCGATCGGCAGAAAGAGCGAAGGAGAACATCATGAAGAGCACATTCAAAAATACGTCGTGGGTCGTTGTCGCCATGCTTTGCCTGTCCAGCGGTGCTTCGGCGTCTACCATCGTCAAGTGGGGTGAGTCCGGTGGTGACGACACGATCGTGACCGCCAATGCCAACGGCAGTTACGGCACGACTTACACCGGTACCTATGTTAGTCCGGCTGACGGAGCCAGTGGGTATTCGACGAATGCGGCAGGGCAGACCCGCAATTATTACGGGGCGATGGACCCAAACGGGAACCCTTTTGGTCCTAATGAAAATGGCGGTGCCGGTGGTACAGATGCTATTCAGATGGTGAAGAACTTCGGCGGTGCCGGGGGCACTGTTGAGAGCATGATTGCCTGGGAAGCACCTGACTTCATGACCAGCGACAGGGTCCTGGCCTCATTCGCTATAGAGTTTGCAACTCGCGGTGGAACAACCACCGCTAGATATCTTATCGAAACTGCGGACGGCTGGTATCAGAGTAACCAGACGCTGACTGATGATGACTACACCACCATCAATACGGCTATTGGAGATTTAACGTGGAGTTCATTCAGTCTGTTTGGCGTAACGGGGGGAGGAGCAAACCCGGCTGATCCCGATAACATCATTTCCGTCGGCGCCTATTTCACCACCACCATAGGTGCTGGCGGCACCTGGAGCGGTGCCAAATTACAGTATTTCCAAGTTACAGCCGCTCCTGCACTGACATGGGACGGCAGTCCCGATACAACCTGGACGGGGACAAGTGACGCGACCAGTTGGAGCGGGAGAACATACGACGATGGCGATGCCGTGCAGTTCCTGGATACAGGGGCGGGCACGGTCAGCATTTCGGGCACGGTCAGTCCAGCCAGCATTCTTGTGGACTCTTCGTCTGACTACAGCTTGGGTGGCGGCGTCATCGCCGGTACAGCCGACGGTCTCACCAAGACCAACAGCGGCACGCTGACGCTCACCGGCGCCAACACCTACACGGGCGACACCTCCGTCGACGAAGGCACGCTGGAGATCGGCGGTTCGGGCAAGGTTGGCGATTATCATGGAGAACTCTCAATAGCCTCCGGTGCCGTTTTTAAATACAGCAGCGATCAAGTACTGGGTGCCGCCAACCGTTTTGATGGCAACATCAGCGGAGATGGCTCCTTTGTCGTGGACACCTCCAGCGGCAGCGTCCTTTTCGGTGGAGGCACTAAGAGTGTTGCCAAGGTCGAGGTCAAGGCCGGGCGGCTTGAAGCGCAGTCAAGTGATAGTGCCCTGGGTACTGCCGCTACTACCGTTCACCTCGGTGATACATCGGGCACCGCTGATGCCGAGTTGAAGATTTCCGGAGCTACCCGAACTTTCACGACCAAGGCGGGTTTGACTGTCGAGGCTGGCTCGAGTGGAACCAAAACGCTCATCAGCTCCAGTGTCGCCTATACGGACAGCACCCCAATCACGCTGGAAGACGATCTAACGATTGAGAACGAGGGTCCGTTGACCCTCGGTGGAGTGATCAGCGACTCCGGCGGATCCTTTGGGCTGACCCTCAACGCTCAGGATGCTACCGATACCCTCACGCTGTCCGAACAAACGAAAACCGTCATTTACAGCGGGGCGACAACCATCGACCACGGTACGCTGATACTCAGTCGAGGCGCCAATCCCCCCGGGCCACAGGGAACCGTCACGATCAACAATGGTGGCACGCTGGCCTTTGGCCACTTCAACCAGCTCAGCAAAGACGGGTCAATCCCGGATGTAGTTGTCAATAGCGGTGGGGTGATTGACTCATCCGCAACGGTCACTACATTTGATAACCTCACCCTGAATGGCGGGACACTGGAAAGCAAAGGTGGGTTGAATACTGCGTGGGGATCGTTTGTTGTTCTCGACGCCGTGACCGTAACAGCGGACTCACTGATTGAGGACGTGAGCGGTTCGGACAACCTGATTACTCCCGGAGATTTCAATGGGAACAGAACGCTGACGTTTGACATTGCGAGCGGGGTGACTCTGACCAATGAATTGGGGATAGCCGACTATAATAGCGGTGCCGGTAATACGTACTCCATAGTCAAAGACAGCGACGGCACACTGACGCAGGCCAACGCGGAGAGCAATGCCTACAGCGGCACCTTGACCGTTTCTGACGGCACGCTGAGGGAAGTGACGGTCGGTGATGGTACTGCAGCCAGCCTGAACAATCCGGACTGGACTCGGCCGATGAGCGAGACGACCATTGCCGACGGCGCTAGGCTGATTATCGATACAACTTCCTATACTGATAATAGATCCAGACTGGATGTGGGTACCATTACGATCAATAGCGGAGCAACGCTTGAGCTCCATCACGACAGTAGCAACACAGGAACCGACAAATATATATGGACGGGAGGCTCTCTTTTGGGCAGTGGTACGCTGGTTAAGAGTGGTGGATCCCCAGCAGACATCGCCTGGAGCGGGAGCGCAGCCAGTCTGAATAGCTTCAATGGTGCAATCAGTGTCGATGAGGGGTCGCTCGCGGTGAACTCCGGTAATACTGGCACGGCGGGGTCGGGTAATTCGGATGTGACCGTTGCCTTGGGTGCCGAATTTGACGTACGCAGTGGCACGGTTCTGATCGATTCTCTTGATGGTGCAGGCACCGTAAAGAATTCCAGTGGCACTGGAAACACACTCAGCCTCGGTAACAACGATGGTAGCGGCACCTTCAGTGGGGCGATCACGCTGGTTGATCCAGATGGCTTCTCAGTGATCAAGAGCGGCAGCGGCACGCAGACGTTGGCCAACGCTGAAGGAAATACATACGACGGAACGACGACGATTAATGGCGGCACGCTGGTGGAGCAACCCAGCTTGACGGGTGGTACGTGGACGCGCGCTACATCGTCGACCACGATTGAAAGTGAAGGCACGCTGGTACTGGACACGTCGGCGCAGAGCAATGCTGGAAGCCGGCAGGATGTCGGCACGATAACGATCAACAGCGGCGGCTTCCTGGAACTGACAAATACGGCATCGACAGTAGATCGCTCCATCTGGAGCGGTGGCTCCATTCTGGGCTCCGGCACGCTGGTCAAGAGTGGCTCGGGTCATCAGGACATCGCCTGGAGCACCAGTAAGACCAGTCTCGACAGCTTCAGTGGCGCCATCTCGATCGAGGGCGGCTACCTGATCGTCAACCCGAACGCAGGGGTGGTGGCAGGTTCGGGTAACTTTGATGTTACGGTCGACGCAACGCTCGACATCCGGACCGGAACATTCAAGATCGACGCCCTCGACGGCAGCGGCACGGTTTACGAATCCGACACAGGCAACACCAGCATTTTGTGGCTTGGAAACAACGACGGCGACGGCAATTTCAGCGGCTCGATTCAGAATGGTGTCATAGTGCTCAAGAATGGCGCCGGCACGCAGACGCTATCCGGCGCCAACACTACCACCGGTTACCTCACGATCAATGCCGGTGTACTCGCACTTGCGGCTGGCGGAAGCCTGAATACAGAAGGCACCGTACGGATTGCATCGGGCGCCAAAATGGATCTGGCCAGCGGGATTGATCAGACCGTGGGATCACTGTATCTGAATGGTGTACAGCAACACACCAAGGGCACGTACGGTGCGGTCGGCAGTGGCGCAGACAATGAGGATGATACCTACTTCAGTGGCAGTGGCGTCCTGCGGATGCCAGCTATAGGGGCGATCTTCAAGTTCAAGTAGACTCGAAGGAATTTCTGTGAGGCGGCGGTGCACGATCCCGCGGTTTTCTCGCGGGATCGCGCCATTTGCGTGCTGAGATCGTTGTGTATGTGGTGCCCATTGTTGCTCCCTTTCAGGGAGCCATGATTTTGGATGGCAACGATCCCCAGCCATTCTGGCTGGGCTATCATGTTTGTCCCCGTTGGGGACGTGGTCCCCGCTCCTGATGAAGAGAGACCTGTTTGTCTCCATTGCGGAGGTGATTCCGGCTCCCCGAAGGGGAGTAACACGCCAGCCGGGGGTGCAACCCCCGGAATCGCGTATCAACAAGCGGGAATTGCTCCCTGAAGCGCTTGAGCCCCGACGCATCGGGGGGGAGCCACAATGCGTGCCGACTTCCTCCTATTTCTGCGCCTTCCGCCACGCACTGGGCGTGGTCTCAAACCGTTTGCGGAAGATGCGCTGCAGGCGCAGGGCGGTGCCGAGACCGGTCTCGTAGGCGGCGCGCTTGATGGGGAAGTTGGTCGTGCGGAGCAGTTCACAGGCTTTGTTGATGCGGGTGTCTTCGAGTAGCTTTGTCGGGGTGGTGTCCAGATCCCGCTTTGTGATGCAGGAGAGTTGCCAGCGGGTCAGTCCGCCGGCAGCGGCGATATCGGTGACGCCAATCGGCCGGTGGAAGTTGTCGAGCATGAAGCGCAGCGCCTTGCGTCCGCGTTCATCATCCACCGCCAGCGTGTAGGTGCTGCGGCGCTCTTCGATGCCCGCGTAGGGCAGGATGAGGGGCTCGGTTACTTGCTCCCCATCGAGAATCCTGTCCAGCATGGCTGCGGACTCATACCCCCGTCGTTCGAAATCAAGGCGGATGCTTGAGAGCGGAACGGCCGAACACTCACAGGCGAGTTCCATGTTACCCACACCGAGAACGGCCACCTCGTTGGGTATCTCGATATCGACATCCATGCAGGCCTCCACCAGGCTCAGGGCGCGTCGGTCATCGATACAGAACACGGCGACCGGTTTAGGCAGTTGCTTCAGTCTGCCGCTCAGCCATTGCTTGCGCGCCTTCCAGGCAACCTTCTTCATGGATCCCTTCTTACCCCAGTCCAGTACGGTTGCAGAGAACCCCAGCTCTTTCAGTCGATCCTTGTACCCCCTGAATCGGGACTGTGACATGGGTTGAGAGTGATCTGTCGTATAGAAGGCGAAATGCCGGAACCCGAGACGGGCAAAGTAGTCGGCGGCCTCACGGCCTTCCCCGACTGCATTTCCACCCATCACAGGGGAAGGGACGTTGAGCATCTCAATGAAGTCCAGGGCTTCCTTGCTCTGGACCAGGTGGATGCACCCGTCACCCTCCCAGTCGGTTGGTAGCCTGCCCCCGTATATGCCGTCGAGGTTCAGGTGCCAGTTTGCCTGCTTGGCATACCGCGCGACCCCCTTGTAGAACCTCGGGTCAGCCCACTCGGCGAGCAACAGGATTGATTTTTGGGGGCTGTTCATTTCGTAGACTATGATGATGCAAGACGGAGAGAAATGCAACATCTGGTGAGAGGTGGGAGAATTGAATATTGAAAGTTGAATATTGAATAGTGGGGTCCCGTCCTGAAATCGGTTGTCATTCGTAGAACCTTGAGCATCGCAGATGTTGATGGAGTTTACGGCAAAGGAAACGGAGTAGTTAGGCTCGGAGAAGTTCACGAGGCGGTTTACGCCGCAGGGGGAACGGTTGTCTTTCCCCTATTTCGAGATGGTCGCCGCCAAGGCAAACCGCCTTGCCAATCACGCTGACTACGAGCCGCTGGTGCCGCTCTATGAGAAATCGGTCCCCTTCAATGTGGTGGAATCAGTGTCAGTTTCCTCTGAATACTCACAGCAATACCGCGCCGACAAGGCTGTCGATGGCATCATGACCCCTGAGGGTGAATGGTCATCGAAAGGAGAGCAGACTCCTTGGATACGCATCGACCTGGAGAAGGGCATGCGGGTAGACAGGGTCGTGCTCTACGACAAGGCGAACGATATCGACAATGCCCGGGGTGGCACACTGCGTTTCAGTGATGGCGGCATAGTCGGCGTGTTTCGTGCAACACGCTTGCAGGCCGCGATTTGATTCTGTGGGTTTCCGTAAGCAGCACAACCGAGCTGCGCGTTCCGGTTGAGTAAACGGATTCAGTCTTCCCGGATGATGCGTGGCAGGACTGAAATGATGCATCTTTGCTGTTCTTGGGCAGCGGCTCATTTGCCATGATGGTGTTGTGCGACGACGTATGGATTGTATCGTGTATTGAGGGGATGCTCCCTAGCCATGAGGTCGTAAGGGGAGAAATGAGAATCCCGGATGCGCCAAATGAATGGAGCCTTTTATGAAAACAGTTTTCATCTTCTTGCTACTCGCCCTCCTTTGCGTAGTCTCCGTCCATGCGGGGGAGAGAAGGAGCAAGGACTTCGACAAACTCATGCCCTCCACGCTGAAACATCCTCCGGAAACGGAGGTACGGTTGAACAAATGGTTTCGCGATTCGAAGTTCGGCGCATTTATCCACTTCGGGGCCTATTCCACGCTGGCCGGGAAATACAAGGACCGCGTGGGCTCATATAGGTACTCCGAGTGGATCCAGCAGGATCTCGGTATCCCCTACGAGGAGTACCGCAAGGAGGTCGCAGGTCTGTTTAATCCCACGGATTTCGACGCCGAGGAGTGGGTAAAGATCTTCAAGGCCACCGGCATGCGCTATGTAGTCATCACCTCCAAGCACCACGATGGCTTCGCGCTCTTCGATTCCGCCTGCTCGGATTACGATGTAATGGATGCCTCGCCCTTCAAGCGCGACATCATCAAGGAACTCTCCGAGGCCTGCCACAAGCATGGGCTGAAGTTCGGGGTCTATTACTCGCAGGCCAAAGATTGGAGCGACCCGGATTCCCCGTCGTTTACCAGTGAAAAGACGCTCAAGGACATCTTTCCCAACCTGCCGGAAGATCGAGAACCCGATATTGACGCCTACATCGCGCGCAAGTCCCTGCCGCAGATCGAGGAGCTGCTTAAGAACTACCAGATCGACCTCATCTGGTTCGACACCCCCCGCGGTATGACCCGGGAGCGGGCCGTCCTATTTGGCGACGCCGTGCGCCGTCTCAACCCCGATTGCGTCATCAACTCCCGTCTCTCCACCATGGCTGGCGCCTCTTCCAAACAGGTCGTCACGCCGGAGATGCTCGAGATGTTCGACTACATCTCGCTGGGCGACAAAGAGGTCCCATGGAAGAAGCTCCCTCTGACCACCGAGTCACCTGATAGTGTGAGTTCAGCCTATGGCTACAAGGCCCATGGCGAACACCATTACCACTCTCTTCAGGATCTCATCCACCGCATGGTCCACACGGTCTGTGCCGGGGGCAACTACCTTCTCAACTGCGGCCCGATGGGGAATGGCAAGATTGATCCCAAGGCGGTCGAGTCGTTCTCTGGTATTGGCGACTGGATGCGTGATAACCATGAATCGATTTACGACACCAAGGCGAACCCGCTACCTTCCCGACCGGAATGGGGCGATGCCTCCCTGTCGAAGGATGGAAAGAGTCTCTACCTGCACGTCATGGAGTGGCCGTCCGATGGTAAACTACGTGTCGACGGGGTGGGGGCTGAGGCCGCCTCAGCAGCCTTCCTTGCACCCGAGGGAACTGATCAGAAGGTTTCGCTCTCCCAGAGAGGGGCAACCCTCCTGATTGGTCTGCCGGCCAAGGCAATCGACGAGCATGATACCGTGATCAAGGTTTCCCTTGAGTCGCCTTTCCTGTCACGCGCGGTCAAGCAGTCGTCTTCAAAGGCTCCCTCGGCCGCCGGTCCCTCGACCTTTATTGAGGAGTCTCTCGAGGCCTACAACAAGCGCATGCAATGGTTTGTGGATGCACAATACGGCATGTTCATTCATTTCGGTGTCTATTCTCAGTTAGGTGGCGAGTTCAAGGGGCAGAAGATGCCTGGCAAGTATTCAGAGTGGATCTCCGCCAATTTGGAAATTCCCCGCGAAGAATATGCGGAAGTGATCAAGGATTTTAATCCGACTCAATTTGATGCCGATCGCATTGTCCGCACCGCCAAGGCAGCGGGAATGAAGTACCTGGTCATTACGTCAAAGCACCACGACGGCTTTTGCCTTTGGGATAGCAAATATACCGACTTTGATGTTGCCAGTACACCGTTCAAAGGACGCGACATCCTTGCCGAGCTCAACGAAGCCTGCAAGAAACACGGCTTAAAGTTCGGTCTCTACTACAGTGTGCTGGATTGGAATCACCCGACACAGGTGCCGAGTTTGCAGAAAAAGACCCCGAATTGGCGCTGGGGACGTACCTTTCTCAGCGATCGCGGCAAAGGCAGTGACAAGCAGACGTATGTCGACTACCAGAAGAACCAACTTCTGGAGCTGATTGAGAATTACGACCCGTCCATTCTTTGGTTTGATGGTGAGTGGGTTGAGTGGTGGACCGTTGAGGACGGAATTGACCTCTACAACGCCCTTCGTAACGCGAGTTCGCACGTCATCATGAACAACCGTGTCGGCAAACGCAAAGCGTTTGAAGCCGACTTCCTCACCAAAGAACAAAGACATTTTGACGCTGCGAAAGCAGAAAACCATTGGGAGGCCTGTTACACCATGAACGATTCCTGGGGATACAGGAAGGGTGACGACGAGTGGAAAGATGCGGCCACGGTCTATGAGAAGCTCAAGGATGTGAACATGAAGGGCGGCAATCTGCTGCTCAATGTAGGCCCGGATGGCAACGGCGTGGTGCAGGCAGACGCCATATCCGTTCTCCTGGAAGCCGGGAAAATGATCGAAGCGAATCCGATTGAGAAGATGAAGCCTATGCCTCGCAAGGTTCCGCGCCTCGTGAAGGGCTACAAAGCTAAAGTGAAGAAAGCGATTGATGTGACCCCGGGCATTTAAAGCCCACCCGGAGTCACGCAGTCACGAGAGGCACCTTTGTCGCGAGCTTTGTCCTGAGCTTTGTCGAAAAGAGCATGAGTCTGAGAGAAGAGTCGACAAAGCTCGCGACAAGGCTCGCGACAAAGTACTGGAATAGGCGTTTAGGTTAGCGCCATCGGGGGCGGGTCAGGCATTCCAGAGGAGACCATATGCAAATCAAAAGTCGAGTTGCTCTGGCGTTGATGCTTTTCACTTCGTTGCTATTTGCATCGCTTGTTTCGGCATCACAATCACCCAACGTCATCCTGATTGTTACAGATGACCAGGGATACGGTGATCTGAGTTGTCATGGCAACCCGGTGCTTGAGACGCCCAACCTGGATAAACTGCACGACGAGTCTGTTCGATTCACCGACTTCCACGTTGACCCAACTTGCGCACCTAGCCGGGGAGCCCTCTTAACGGGGAAGTATTCTCATCGCGCAGGAGTGTGGCATACCATCGCAGGAGGAAACCATTTGCGTGCATCGGAGATGACTATGGCAGATGTGTTTAGGGCATCCGGTTACCGAACCGGCATGTTTGGGAAATGGCACCTGGGCTCCAACTATCCCTATCGACCCATGGATCGCGGGTTCGACGAATGGTTGGGGCAGGGTGACGGCGGCACCGGCACCACCGACGATTGGTTTGACAATGACCGGGTGAACGATCACTACTGGCACAACGGCGAGCGGGTTCAGCGGGATGGGTACGCTCCGGACGTGTTCTTCAATGCGGCGATAGATTTCATTAATGAGAGCGATCATAACGACAAGCCATTCTTTGCATACCTTGCCACCTACATGCCCCACACTCCGCATACCTTGCCGAACACATCATGGATCAAGAAGTACGACTCACAGGTCTCGGAAGAAGAGGCCTACTTCTTTGCCGGTATCGGCCGCATAGACCGAAATATAGGCCGCTTGCGTCGGGCTCTCAAAGCATCCGGTAAGGCTGATAGTACAATTCTCATGTTCATGACTGACAACGGCGGCACGACGGGGGTGAAGCTGTTCAATGCCGGTATGCGAGGGAGAAAGTGCCAGGTATACGATGGGGGGCATCGGGTGCCGTTCTTCATGCATTGGCCCAAGGGCAAATTGAAGCACGGCACAGATGTATTTGATCTGACTGCACACATAGATCTTCTTCCGACTCTGATCGAGTTGTGTGGTTTGTCCCCCGAACGCGCGGTGGATTTTGATGGACGCAGTTTCAAGCAACAACTCTTTCAGCCGGATCTGGACTTACCGGAGCGGACCCTGTTCGTCGAAACCCAACGAACGTTCAAACCCAAGTCCTGGGCCAAAACCGTAGGGATGACGAAACGATGGCGTCTGATAAACAACAAAGAGCTCTATGACATCTCAAAAGATCCCGGCCAGGAGACCAATGTCATCCAACAGCATCCTGAGGTCGTTGAAACGATTCGGCAGCAGCACAAAGCCTACTGGGAACGGGTGTGTCCGGGAGATCGAGACAAGCCTCGATTCATTGTCGGACATCCGAATGATCGTGAAACGCTCCTTCAACCAGCTGACTGGTATTTGCCGTCCGTGCCCTGGAACCACGCCGAGGTCGCCAAGGGCCCAAACCGCATCGGTGCCTGGGATATCGCCATCGCGGAAGAAGGGTCATATCGGTTTGAGGTCCGCCGATGGCCGCGCGAAGCAAATGCCCCGATCCAGGGCGTTCCCGTGTTCAAGAAAGAAGTCGATGCGTGGGACGCGAAAGGCGGTAAGGACAAGCTGATCTATGGAAACACGATGAAGGCCCTGCCTGTTGCTGCGATCAAACTGGAGGTCGGTGGCTTCTCTGAAGTTCGGCAGGTGAGCGATAAGGACAAGCAAGTTGTATTTGAGATTCCGCTGAAGCAAGGTGCAACGCAGGTCAAAGGAACAATGCTCGACCCGCAGGGCAAAACGATCGCAGGAGCATACTACATCTACGTTACGCGCCTGTAGCCTTCCTGATTGCCATTCATCGGACTCCGGTTGCACACACACTGAACGAGGAGCTGATATGAAGAGAGAGTCATTCCGAAAGCGATTCATGCAGATTGCGGCATTGGGCATGCTTGTGGCGGCGTCGGGCGTCATGGCTGCGGAGGAGACGCCGCGGCCGCCGAACGTGGTGATCATCTTTCTGGATGATGCGGGTTTTGGCGATTTCAGGCCCTTTGGCGAGACAGCCTATCCGACGCCGCATGTTGAACAACTGGCCAGGGAGGGGCGCTGTTTTAGCAATTTCCACGTGCCGCAGGCTATTTGCTCGGCCTCACGGGCGGCGCTGATGACCGGGTGTTATCCGGGGAGAACCAAGGTGTTCGGGGCCCATCCTCCCCGCGCCAAAGGGTTGGACCCGAAGTGGACTACAATGGGCCAGCTTCTGAAGGGGGTGGGGTATGCCACGGCGGTATTCGGCAAATGGCATTTAGGCGATCTCCCTGAGACGCGGCCGCCGGCACGCGGGTTCGACGAATCGTGTGGGCTGATGTATTCCAACGACATGTGGCGATTTCATCCCAGCTCGCGTCGTTTTGACAACTGTCCGCTACAGTTCTGGGAGAACGGGAAGATTGCCATTGAAGATGTGACGGGCACGCAGCAGAAGCTGCTAACAACCTGGTTTACTGAGCACGCCGTAGACTTTATCAAGCGCCATGCATACGAGCCTTTCTTTCTCTACGTTCCGCATTCGATGCCCCACGTGCCGATATTCTGCAGTGATAAGTTTGAAGGGAAGTCGGGGCAGGGGCTCTATGCTGATGTGATGATGGAGATTGACTGGTCAGTCGGTGAGATTACCAGAGCATTGGAAACCGCGGGTGTGGCAGATGATACCCTAGTTATCTTCTCCTCGGATAATGGCCCGTGGGTCAGTTACGGCAATCATGCCGGCGTCACGCCCTACCGGGAAGCCAAGGCCACTGGGTTCGACGGTGGCACGCGCAGTCCCTGCATCATGAAGTGGCCGAAACGTATTGCGGCCGGGAGCAGGAGTGACAGGATGTTCTGTTCGATAGACCTCTTTCCGACGATCGCAGCCCTGGCGGGCGCGGAGCTGCCGGCTCATGAGATTGACGGCAAGGATATCTGGGATGTGGTTTGCGGGCAGCCGGGATCCGTGAATCCCCACGAGTATTATGGCTTCTCAACAGTGGGCACATTCGAAGGGATAATCACCGGTGACGGCAAATGGAAGCTGCATCTGCCCCACGGCTACCGGACGCTGGTGACGCCGGGTAAGGACGGCAAGCCGGGCCGATACGCCAGGAAGGAGATCGCACTGTCGCTCTTCGATATGGAGAACGACCCCTACGAAACTACCAATGTCATCGACGCTTACCCGGAGGAAGCCAAACGCCTGGAAGCACTGGCCCGTGCACACCAGCAACGCTTCTTTTCCAAGTAAGCGCATGAACGCACACAGGAGTAAGAGGGGTCAGGCCTGAATGGCGCTTTATGTTGCGCGCAACATAAAGTGCCATTCAGGCCTGACCCCGCTCTCTTCGCTCGCTCTCTCGGATGGGCGCCGATGCTCTTGATTGAGTTTGCAGGGGAGGCCCTAGAGGATCGTGATCACCGTCCCTTGAGGCGGCAGCCTGAGCTCTGCCCGCACAGCCACATACGAGGCGTCTTTGACCTCGTTGTGGTAGATGACTTCATCCACCGTGCCCTCGAATTGGTGGACCGTGTCCCATCCTGCACAGCCGATGGTGAACCAGTTGCCGTACTCTGCCGTGGTTTCGGCGTGGTCGATGCCGTAGCCGCTGGCTGTATTGACGCCGTCTACCCAGTACTTGTAGCCGCTTGCGTCATCGGTGTCTCCATTGTTCGTGATCATGATGTGGTGCCACTCATCATCGTCCAGCGCGGGACCTACTGCCGTGATGCCGCTGCTGCTGCCAATCTTGGTCAGATATTCGTCTGTGTGTTTCAGCCCAATGAAGTACCCGCCATGCGAGTAATCAGATGACAGAACGCACTGCCATGAGGTTGATGCCTCCGCCGGGACTTTGATGAACAGCTCAACGGTCCAGGGTTCAGCCAGGAGTCGGATATCCGCCGGGGTGGGAAAGGTGCTGAATCGCATGTAAGCGTCATCGTCCCCGAAATTTACGGCTTGGGTGCCATCCATGCCGGGGACACCGTCAACGAACGTGACGGTGCCATTGGTAATAGTCAGATCATCGGCAGTGGTCCCGCTCGGGCCGCTGTCTTCGGCGTTGCCCTCAAAGGACCAGCGGGTCAGTATGCTCGCGTCAGCTAGAAGTTCCACTCTCTCGGCGACATAATTAGAATCCTTGACTTCGTCGTGAATGATAAGCTCGTCAACAACTCCAGGGAAGGGCCAGTTCCCGCTCGAACTTGAAACTCCGACATAGAAATACCCATCGGGGCCATCCTCGCTGTAACCGTTCGCCGATTGGATGTTTGTGCCGTCAACCCAGCATTTCACCCCGGCAGAGTCACCGCCGTTTCCGTTGTTCGAGATGAGCACATGATGCCACTTGCCATCATCCAGTGGATCCCCGGCTGTCCCGTCGATGCCACTGTCATTATCCAAAACAACTTTCTGGTCCGAATCGTGTAAACCGAAGAAGTAGCCGGAAGGAGCCCCCTGATCCCACTTGCTCGCGCAAACGGCTGACCAAGAGGGTTGGTCTGGTACCTTGAAAAATGCCTCGATGGTCCAGGGCGCTGTGCCCAGGTTGAGATCGCTGGAGTTTGTGACGACAAAGTAGTTACCAGCCGTGAAGGACGCGGCTTTGCCCACAAGGCCCTGCACATAGCTGACTGTCCCGCTCATGCTCAGCGAATCGTCGTGCGTGTCGCCGACTGCCGTGTCGTTGGCGTTGTCCTCAAAGCTGTACTTGGTCAGCTCCGCAGCCATAGCCGAGGACGCCCACAGCATGCTTGTCACAATGAGGCCAACGATGACCGCAAGGATTGGACTATTGGATCTCATATCTATACCTCCCTGGTTTCTTGTTCTTTGCTGTTCACCGTGAACAGGCAATTCCATCACTTAACTGTCAAGGATTGTAGCGCTATGAGTCTAGGTGTGCAACAAGTTTTTTGCCAGTTTGCTGGGGGGGCGTCGCCAGAAGTGGATCCACCTGGCCCTTGATACGGAAAACTGGAAGCGCTATGATTAGGGTCGGTGTTGTCTAGCTGAAGCCCCTGTCTGAGGTGATGTGTGGTTGGTGGTATTGCCGTGTAGACGCAGCAGAACCTGGACGTTGATGTGTACAACACCACGTCCTGGGAGCGTAGCGAGCTGGTTATCCTCAGTCGTGAGCAGTCCATGGCGGGCGATTTGGTCAGGAACGGTCGGGGCCAACCGGAACTTCTTCTGTGTGCAGCGCTGGGTGAACATAGCCAATAGCGACTATGGCATAACGTGGATTCCGGTGGATGCGCCCATGCTGCAGTTTGCCCCGATCCGTCAAGCCGCTGCTGACGGTGGCGAAGCCTCTGGCGCCGGGGTCAGGTCGTTTTGCCGACAACGAGGGACGGGGGCAGCATCTTGACTGTGTTGCCGGTGCGTTCCTCCTTGGGCTGCCCAATCTCTTTGAGGAGAATCTCCATGGCGGTTCGGCAGGCGTCGGAGAGAGGAAGCGCGATGGTTGTCAAGGGCTGCTCAACCGCATGGCGCGGGTAGGTGTTGTCGAAGCCGACGACCGCGACATCTTCCGGGATGTGTCGGCTGGAGGCACGCAAACGCCGGAGGCAGGCGATCGCCATGACGTCGTTCTCGGCAAAGATCGCGGTGGGGGGGGGCTTGGTGCCGAACAGGTTGTCAAAGTTCTCCCAAGGCCACTCCTCGAGTCGCGTTTCTGTAACGAGGAGCCAGGCGGGGTCAACCGGATAGCCGGCCTGCGCCATGCTCTCGCGATACCCTCGAATGCGCTCGCGGACCGTCCGAAAGTGTGCGGTTGCACCACAGAAAGCGATGCGGGTATGCCCCTTGTCGAAGAGGTGCTGCATGGCCAGCTTGGCCCCGGCGATGTCGTCGTAGATCACCGCATTCATGCGTGGGTTCAGGCACTCGTTGCTCATGTGGACGACGGGGAACTTCCGGTGAGCGAGGGCGAGGAAGTGCGGGGTGTTCTCCTCGGCCAGCAGGGAGGAGACGATGAGCCCGTCGACATTTCCCTCGTGCGCTTCCGACAGGTAGCGGGCTTCAACATCCGGCTCCCCGTCGGAGACGCCCAGCCAGATGCGTTGGTCGTGTTCGCGTCCGAGCTGCAGCATACGGCGGATGAGCCGGGCATAGTAGTTGTCGGTCACGTTGGGAACGATCAACATGATGCTCTGCGTCCGACGTGATGCGAGATTCCGGGCCGCCGCACTGGGTTGGTAGCCGAGCTGATCGATTAAGGCCTGGATCCGCTCGCGGGTTTCAGGGCGGACCTTGTCCCTCTTGTTAATGACCCGCGACACGGTCCCGATAGAGACCCCCGCCAGCCGTGCAATTTCGTCGATTGTTGGCATGGAATAGGTGTATCAAACGTACACGGGATGAGTCAAACCGCCATAGTGAGGCATTTGCTTTGTAGGGGATTAAACCACCCGGCGTCCCCGCCTCGAGGCCCCGAAGAAGCAAAGAGCCGGAGAAAGAGCGTAACCGAGATACCGCCTCCATCGGGGACCGTCCTGTATGTCAAATAGCGGTCAGTACCGGGCGTTTCCTGCTAGAGTAGCACTGAGGCCGCGAATGGATTCCATGCCGCATCATTTCTGCCACGCCCCGTCCCTGGTGGCCAGCTCATCTGAGATATTGCGCAGATATTCCATGTTATCGTCACGGTAGCGGCTGGGACTGATGCCGGTTACCTTTCGGAACTGCTTGTTGAAATACTGGGGGTCAGGGATTCCTACGGAGGAGCCTACTTCGTAGATGGTGAGGGTGGTGTTGGCGAGAAGTGATTTGGCCTTGTCGATGCGACGGTGCAGCAGGTACCGGCTCAGAGTGGTCTTGTGCGCCTGTTTGAATTTCTTCGCTAAGGTGCTTGCTCCCAGATTGGCGCGTTCAGCCAGGGCATGCACAGAGATTGGTTGATCAAGATTTTCATCAAGCCATCCGAGAAGCTCTTCCCATGAGAAATTGCTGCTTCGCCTGGTCGTCGCCCGACCTGATGTTAGATTATGCAGGGAGAGGAGCAGCGCCTTAAGCCGGAATTGTGCTTCCAGTTTGACCGAGTCGTCGTCCCTGCGGTTTTTATGGTTGTAACTGAGGCGGTTGATCAGCTGAAACTGTTCGCGATAAAAGATGCTGTTTGCTCCCATTCGTATGAAGGGGGGAATCTCCAGAGTTCCTGTCGCTTTTCCAGGGGTGTCGTAGTAGTGGATGCACCAGTGTTTTCCTGGAGTTTCTGAGCTGCAACCATAGACAGTTCCGTTTTGGATGCAGGTGATGTCGCCTGGGCTGACTGCATATTCGTTTGAGCCAATACGTACACGACCGTGGTAGTCGTATAGGTGCAGGGCGTTCGTTGGGTTTCTATATGTGAAATCGAAAACCGGATTGAGCAGGGGAAAGTGTCCAACCCGGTCTATTACTGGCAGCTCTGTTCTTGATATCTCGACTTGCATGCCGTAACTGTACCACAGGGGTGAAATAATACAACTGGTTTAGTACCACAAGATCAGGGAATAGATGCGTGCATTCCCGCCCCCCCCCTTATTATCATATGCCGCACAGCTCAATTTCAACAATACCAGCACACGGAAGCGTCATCAGGGGATTATAGAAATGCATAAACGAGATATGATTCGGCGGTTGATTTCGGGCGAGGCCGTTGAGCGCTGCGGATTCTGGATGGGTAATCCGCACGCGGATATGTGGCCGATTATGCACGAGCATTTCGGAACAGCATCCGAGCTCGAGTTGCAGAAGAAAGTCGGCGACGACCTGGTGTGGATTCGTCCCGGGAAGTTCGAGAATGCCTACCAGCATCCCGATGGACTTCCAATGTTCAGTACTGCCGGTACGTGCGAAGCGCACGCGAGTCGTGGACCACTGGCGGATGCCGAGACCGTTTCCGATGTCGAACGCTACCCGTGGCCTAATCCTGATTACCTCAACATTGAGCCATGCCTGGAAGCGCTGCGGAATACGGGAGATGTCTACCGTATGAGCGGCTACTGGACAGACTTCTACCACAAGATAATGGATATTGTCGGGATGGAGGAGTACCTGGTTAAGATGTACACCCACCCGGAGGTTATCCACGCAATTACCAATCGTGCCTGCGAGTTCTTCCTTGAAGCCAACGAACGTTTCTTCCAGGCGGCCGGCAATTTGATCGATGCTTTCTTTTTCGGTAACGATTTTGGAACTCAGCAAGGCCTGATCTGCGGGCCGGTCCAGTTTGATGAGTTCATCTTGCCGTGGTTTGAGAAGTTCACGGAACAGGGACACAGGCACGGCCACCAGGTCGTTCTGCACTCCTGCGGATCAGTCCACGAGGTGATTGACCGGCTGATCGATGCCGGTGTCGACTGTCTGCACCCGCTCCAAGCCAAAGCCGCCAACATGGATGCCGAGACCCTGGCACGTGATTTCAAGGGTCGTATCGCGTTTATGGGCGGCATTGATACACAGGATCTCCTGGTAAACGGAACACCGGATCAGGTGCGTGAGGAAGTGAGTCGTGTACAGGAACTATTGGGCCCCAGCTTGATCATCAGCCCAAGCCATGAGGCACTGCTGCCTGACATTCCGCCTGAGAATGTCGCGGCGATGGCCGAGGCAGCTCAAGTGGACGTTAGTACAAGCAAAGCCGATGGGAGGGCATGAGGATGCCCGTTGCCGTGATTGATCTGGGGGGAACCCGTACAAAATTTGGCCTGATGGACGAGGGTGAGGTGATCTGCGCGTCCAGCTGCCCGGCGGACGCCCAAGGTTCGCTTGAGGGGCATTTGGATGAGATCCTTGAGCACCTGGGGAAGCTGTGTCCCGGGCAGGGAACTGCGCTGGAAGCCTGCGATGGCATCGGTCTGTTGAGCACCGGGCTGGTGAACAACCGCGAGATGCGGGTTCTGTCGACCAACGGCAAGTACGACGATGCCGTTGGGTTTGATTTCAGAGCCTGGTCGCGCAACAGGACTGGGCTGGAGCTGCGCATGGACAACGATGCGCGTGGCGCGCTGATTGGTGAGTGGCGTTACGGTGCCGGTCGTGGCTCGGGCAACCTGGTGATGGTAACGATCGGTACGGGAATCGGAACCGCGGTTATTTCTGAGGGCAAGCCGCTGACCGGCCCACACTTTACTGGCGGAAACCTTGGCGGGCATATGCTGGTGCGATCCGGTGGACGGAAATGCACCTGCGGTGGCGTGGGGTGTCTCGAGAGTGAGGCATCAGGATGGGTGCTGCCGATTCTTGTGCAGGAGCATGCCCAGTACGGGGAAAGCAGCCTTAACGGTCTTGAAAGTCTCGGATACCGCGAAGTAATGAAGCATGCAGCCGAGGGTGATGGCTGTGCAAGAGATGTGCTGGATCATTGCCTTCAGTTCTGGGGTGAGGCCCTGGTTTCCTTTATACATCTCTTCGATCCTGAGCGTATCATCGTGGGCGGCGGGATCATGAACGAGCCCGAACCGGTGCTTCAGCGTTTTCGCGACATCGTGTCTGAACTGGCGTGGGCTGAAGAGGGACAGGTGTCAATCGTAAAGGCGGAGCATCCGGACAATGCTGGTCTGATCGGTGCCGGTGCACTCTTCTATACGGCTGCAAGGAATTGAATCAAAAGGAATATAGGCAAACTAAAGGAGGACGCAATGCGCGACGAATCGAAACACCACGAAATACATAAATCACACCTGCCGTTCCTGCTCTTTATCTGCGTGGCATCCGCGCTCGGTGGCTTGTTGTGGGGGTTTGATGCGATCGTAATCTCGGGTACCATTACCCCTGTTAAGCTGAAGTTTGCGCTGACGCCCGGATGGGAGGGCTTTTTTGTGAGCTCCGGCCTGCTGGGTGCGGTGATTGGATCAGGTATAGCCGGCTGGCTGAGTGACAAGTTCGGTCGAAGCCGTAACCTCGTGGTAGCTGCTGTCCTGCTTTGGGTTTCAGCCCTTGGCAGCTCCCTTGCCAACAGCATTGAGTTTCTTGTGTTTGCACGCTGGATCGGCGGCCTGGGTGTCGGTATTTCCGCCATGGTCTGCCCGCTGTACATCTCGGAAATCTCACCTACCCACCTGCGCGGCCGGCTAGTGACGGTGTTCCAGTTTGCGATCACGATCGGCATCATGATTGCTTTGTTTAATAATTTCGGGCTGCATCAGTGGGCCCTGGCCATGAGCGAGACGGCACGTGAAGGCAGCTTCATGAAACACTTCCTGGTCGATGAGACCTGGCGTGCGATGTTCGGCTCGGAACTGATCCCCGGTCTCGTGTACCTGGTCCTGGCGTTCATGCTTCCTGAGAGTCCCCGCTGGTTGATAAAGGCAGGTAAACACGAGAGAGCAAAGAAAGTGCTGAACCGCATCTTCCGGAACGGGGCCGACCAGGAGTTCGAAACGATCCGGGAAACTGTGGCTGAAGAGAGCGCCAACGAGAAACGGTTCGTGGATGTTTTCCACAAACGCTATCGCAAGCCGTTGATCATCGCTATGCTACTGGCTGCCTTCGCGCAGTTCAGTGGAATCAACGTGGTATTCTACTACGGGACCTCGATGTTGGAAGGTGCCGGCTTCAAGTCGGACAGCGCTCTGAGCGGCATGGCGATCATCGGTTTCTTCAACATGATCTTCACGGTTGTCGCCATGAAATACGTGGATAAGTTGGGACGCCGCCTGCTGCTTCAGATTGGCACGATCGGCGCGATCGCCTGCCTCGTGGGCATTGGGACGACATTCGGCAGTGGTGCGAGCAACATGCTCATTGTGCTGATGTGCGCGTTCGTGGCGTTCTTCGCCTTCTCGCTGGGCCCGATTAAGTTCATCTTCGCGTCTGAAATCTTCCCGACCAACATCCGCTCGCACGCCATGTCGATTGCGATCCTGACGATGTGGCTGACCGACACGATTGTGGGACAATTCACCCCGGCATTGCGCGAAGGGGTCGGGCCGACCGGAACATTCCTGATCTTTGCAGCCATCCTCGTGCCGCAGATCTTCATGGTATGGAAGGTTATGCCTGAGACGGCGGGCCGTTCGCTTGAAGAGATTGAGCGGACGTACTACGGACAGGAACGGCCTGATAGGGAACCCCAATGATTGGCCGCTGCTCGGTCGAACGACGGCAAAGAATGGACGACGCTCGACCGCCGCACCGGCGAGTTGTGGGCCGGGCGCTATCAGAAGCGCGTTTTCAGTACGAATAACAAGAAGGCGTATCGATTCTATCGTCTGAATATCACCGCCGTTCGCGATGTGAAAAACGCCAACTCGGTCCAGATAGCCGAGAGTGAATTTCAATAGGATATAGAGAGAGTGAAGAATGAATAAACGGGTATGGGTGCAATTCGGGCTGGCGTTACTGTTCGGTGGCGCGGTCCAGGGCGGCGGATTCAGCAAGTTTGTTATCCGGAACCGGCCTCCGGTTTATACGGTTACAGAACCTTCCAACGACAAGCCCGTCTGGGAGATCGGCCGGCTGGACGGGGAATCGGGCGATTTCGCGCTGGCTCCCGATCAATATGAGGAGTTTCTAAAACACGATTTCGGTTGGGAAAACCGTTTCTACCTGATCGGGCATCACACACCCGAAAAAGATTTTCCTTACACCTTGCCGGGTGCTTCCAGCACGTGGGGCGGAACATGGGGGACCTCGGGATGGCGGACGCATGTGCTCAACATCCTGTTCGGGCTGGCAGAAGAGCCGGTCGCCGCCCAATGGAAACTGCGGGTTGCGCTGAGCGGCAACGATTCGGAGGAAGACACCCTGCTCAAGGTCACAGTGAACGGCCATTCCTGGAAGGAATACATCCCGAAGAGTAAAGGTTCGTTGAAAAGGCCCGACAATCAAAAGCAGCGTATCATGGAGTTTCCAGTGGAAGCGGGCATGCTGCATTGCGGCGGAAATGAAGTGAACCTGACTATTCTGCGGGGTTCCTGGGTGACGTTTGACCAGGTCAGTCTGCACTGTTCCGAAAAGGCGGTGCTGACAAAACCGAAAAAGGCCTTTGTGCGCAGCGTGGTGCCGGCGGACTATGAGATGACCGCCGGATTGTCGAAAAAGACGCAGCCGTTGCTGGTTCATGTCGAGCATCTGGAAGGCGAGCCGGAACTGTCGGTCCTGCTGGACGGAAAACAGATCTTTTCTTCCGTGCTGGAAGAGGGGGACTCTGTTTTTGAGGCGCCGATGCCGGCGGTTTCCAAAGCCCGGACGGGATCCTATGAGATCAGGCTCGACGGCAAAACCGTGCGGGCCGGGACGGTGGAGCGCGCGTCCGCTCCGCTGCAGACTCCGGCGGATTACGTCGATACCCTGATCGGGACGGGGCACTCCCGCTGGATGATCGCCCCCGGACCGTGGATGCCGTTCAGTATGGTGAAGCTAAGCCCGGATAATCAGAATGGCGGATGGCAGGCCGGATACGAGCCGAGTATTGAAAACATCGGAACGTTCTCCCATGTGCATGAATGGACGTTGGGCGGGCTGGGAATTATGCCGACGGCGGGCAAGCTGGAAACGGTGATGGGGGGCGAGCACTGTCCCGAGGACGGATATCGATCGGAGATTGATAAGGCCTCCGAAAAAGCGCCGCTCGGTCACTACGAGGTGATGCTGACGGATTACAACATCAAGGCCGAGTTGACGGCGACAACGCGCTGCGGATTTCAGCGGCACACCTTTTCCGACAATAATCAGTCGCGGGTCATGGTCGATTTAAAGATTCCGGCGGAGAACAACTATCGCATTGAAGGCGTAAAGATTGAAAAGGTGAGCGACCACCGTATCGAGGGATTCAGCCGCCATAGTGCAAGCGCATGGGGAGGCTGCAGGCAGGAGTATACCGTTCACTTTGTGATCGAGTTTGATCGCCCCATTGCAACATTCGGGATCTGGGAAAACGAGAAGGTGCATCATGTCGATTTTCTTGAATGTGGCGGGGTGAATGCGGTGGGTGCGTTTGCCGAGTTCGACACGTCCGAGAATCGGGTGGTGCAGGTCCGAAGCGCAATCTCCTTCGTCAGCATTGAAAACGCGGCCCTGAATCTGGAAACCGAGGTCGTCAAGCCGTTCGGCTGGGACTTCGAGGCGGTCAGGAATCATAACCGGCAGGCGTGGCACGAGCTTTTAGGACGGCTGCAGATTTCAACAAACGACCGGGGCGAAAAGATCCGGTTCTACAGCAATATGTATCGCGCTTTGGCCAGCCGCAATATATTCAGCGATGTGAACGGGCAGTGGACGGATCCCACGGAGAAAACGCAGCAACTTCCTGGAACGGGGGATGTGGCGCTGGGATGTGACGCCTTTTGGAACACCTTCTGGAACCTGAATCCGTTCTGGAATCTGGCTACGCCGGAATGGAGCAGCCGCTGGGTGCGTTCTCAGCTGGCGATGTACCGTGCAAACGGCTGGCTGGCGAAAGGACCTGCCGGGATGGAGTATATTCCGGTCATGGTCGCCGAGCATGAGATCCCGATGATCGTTGGGGCCTATCAGATGGGAATACGGGACTATGATGTCGATCTAGCGTTTGAGTCGGTCGTTAAAATGCAGACCACACCTGCTGAGAAGATCGGTAATGGTCTGGCCGGAAACCGGGACCTGGACGCCTACCTGGCTCACGGCTATGTGCCGCATGATAAGGGCAAGTTTTCAAACTCGATGGAATATTCATACGACGACTGGACCGTCGGGCAGTTTGCCAAGGCACTCGGTAAAGATACCGAATACAAACAGTTCAATGAGCGCGGCTACTGGTGGAAAAATGTGATAGACAAGGAGACAGGCTATTCGCGCCTGAAGGACAGCAAAGGCAACTGGAAGGCGAATTTTGATCCGGTCCGTGACGGAGCAAACCGCGAATATACAGAAGGCAGTGCATGGCAGTTGACCTATTTTGTGCCACAGGATGTGCCCGCCCTGATCGAGTCCATTGGTCGTGACCGCTTTCTGGAGCGGCTGGAGTGGGGGTTCGCTCAATCCGAGGCGTTCCGTTTCAATGCGCCGCGTGATCAGTATTGGGATTATCCGGTGGTGCAGGGCAATCAGCAGGCGATGCATTTTGCCTATCTCTTCAACTGGGCGGGCAAGCCCTGGCTCACGCAGAAATGGTCGCGCTCCATCATGGATCGTTATTATGGCCGCGGTGTCTCCGATGCCTATCTGGGCGATGAGGATCAGGGGCAGATGAGCGCCTGGTTTGTGATGAGTGCGCTCGGTCTGTTCCAGATCGATGGCGGCTGCCGGGTTGACCCCATCTACGAGATCGGGAGTCCGCTCTTTCCCAAAGTGACGATTGATCTTGGACAGCGCTATGGGCGGGGGAAGAGTTTTACCATTGAGGCTAAAGATGTATCCCATAAGAACAAATATATCCAGAGCGCCAAGCTCAACGGAAACGTATGGAATGCGTTCTGGTTTCCCGCCAGCGAATTGCTGAAAGGCGGTTCACTTGTTCTTCAAATGGGGCCGAAACCCAACAAAGCGTGGGGCGTTAAGGAGCTGCCGCCTTCGGAAACTCCCATAAACATTGAGTAGGATAACAAGACAGGGCTATGAAATTTGACAGAACCCATTAGCGATAGAGGGCTATATCTGATGAAGAAGGTATTGTTGGGTTCTGTATTGGCGGGAGCACTAGCTAGCGGCGGGTTTGCGGCGGAAGCCGGAAAAACACCGGCGGATTATGTCGATCCGTGGATTGAGTCGACGAAGTCACGCTACTTCTTTTTCAATACGGCCTGCCGTCCGTTCGGGCTGGTGAACCTGAGCCCGGATACGTCGCCCGGGACGGCCCCGATCACTGGCCGATGGAAGTCGGGCTACCGCTATCAGGATAAGCATGTCTACGGAATGACGCATGTGCATGGCTGGCATACGGCCGGGTTGCTGGTGATGCCGACGACGGGCGCTGTGAATCCGTGTGATGGCATGGAAGCCTGGAAGTCGGAATTTTCCCATGACGATGAGATCGTTCAGGCGGGGTATCACAAGCTGCATTTGGATCGATACGATGTGGATGTGGAACTGACGTCCACGGCCCGCGTGGGCTTTCACCGGTACACGTTTAACCAAACAGGGCAGGCAGATCTGCTGGTCTGGCTGGGCGGTGCGCTGGGCGGTCAGCGCATGCTGGATGCGCGGATTGAGCGTGTGACGGATCGTGAGATCTGCGGTTCGGTTGTACAGAGCAGTCGGGGCGGAGCTGCAAAAATTGCGCAGCCCAATGAGGCGCGGCTCTTCTTTGTGATCCAGCTCGATCGTGCCCCGTCCGAATGGAAGGCCTGGCAGGGCAACAAAGAGATTGGTCCACTGACTGAGCCGATCAGGGGGAATGATTTGGGCACGTTTGCTCGCTTCAATGTGAAGGCGGGCGATCAGCTGCTGGTGAAAGCGGGCATCTCCTGGTGCAATCTCAAGGAGGCGCGCAACAACCTGGAGACCGAACTGAATCATTGGGATTTTGACCGGGTGCGCAGAGAGTCGCGCGATGAATGGAACCAGTGGCTTGGTAAAATCGAGGTGAAGGGCGGAACGGAACCGCAGAAGATAAAATTCTACACCGATCTGTGGCATTCGCTATTGGGCCGTCGTCGTACTCATGACGTGAGTGGAACCTATCCCAACCGGATGGGCCCAGAGCGGATTGTGGGTCAACTTCCGCTTGATGAAAATGGGCAGCCGAAGTTCTGGTATATGAGCTTTGATGCGATTTGGATCATGCGCTGGAATCTGAATACGCTCTGGGGACTCGGCTGGCCGGAACTCATGGACGATTTTGCCAATACAGCGTTGATTGCCTACAAGGATTGCGGGCATTTGCCTCGTTCGATGACCACGGGCGCGCGACGCCCGATTATGACCGGCTGTCATTTGACGGACCTGATGGTGTCGGCCTATCAGAAGGGCATTCGCGGTTTTGATGAGCAGCTGGCGCTGGAGGCGATGGTCAAAGGGCACTCCCCGGGGAGCACCATGGACCGGGGTTACGATGACATGGCTCTTTCTCTCCGGCTGGGGTATGTGCCGATGAGGGAGCCGCCGAAGTCTTTCGGTGCGGCTGGCCGCACAATGGAGCATGCCATGCTGGACTGGTCGCTGGCGCAATATGCCAAGGCGCTCGGGCAGGACGAACTCTACGATACTTTTATGAAGCGCTCCGGAAACTGGCGGAACCTGTTTGATAAAGAGACCGGCTTTATTCGTCCGAGAATGAAGGACGGTTCCTGGAAGACGCCGTTTGATCCGTTGATGGATGCCAACAGAAAGGGGTTTGTTGAGGCGAACAGCTGGCAGACCACCTGGATGGCCACTCATGATGTGCAGGGGCTGGCAGATCTGATGGGCGGCAACGACGCCTACTGTGACAAGTTGAACTACGCCTTTGAACAATCGCGCGAGTTCGATTTTGCAGGCGCCTACGGGAAAGGGTATGTGAGTTACGGAAACCAGCCGGCTTGCGGCATGGCGCACCTGTTCAACTATGCAGGCAAACCCTGGCTATCCCAGTACTGGGTGAGGCAGGTCAACGAGCGCACGTACGGCGGCATTACGCCGGATTCCGGATACGGCGGACATGACGAGGATCAGGGCCAGATGGGCGGCGTGAGCGCTCTGATGTCGATCGGCCTTTTTCAGGCGCGTGGCGGCTGTGATGTCGATCCCATCTATGAAATCACCGCGCCCGTCTTTGACGAGGTCACCATCCATCTCGATCCGAGATATTATCCGGGCAAAATCTTCCGGATCGTTGCGAAGAACAACGCGCCCGAGAATGTGTATATTCAGTCCGCCAGACTGAACGGGAACCCGCTCGAAAACTGTTGGTTTTACCATCGGGACTTTATCAAGGGCGGATTGCTCGAACTGTGGCTCGGGCCGAAGCCCAATAAGGCCTGGGGCGTGAAACCACTCCCATTATGAACCTGACACAGAATCTGGATTCAATTGCATCCCAAGGTATGCGGTTTGACAAATGCTATGTGGCAAACTCTATTTGCGCTCCGAGCCGTGCGACGTTGCTTACGGGGACGCACAACAGAATACCAACATACAGGACTCATCACTATGTTTCGATATACATGTCCGCACTGCAGCACGGTTCTTGAATACGGCGAAGACCTGACAGGCAGAAAAGTCGAATGTGGCGGATGCGGTGGAAAATTCGTTGTAGAAGCAGCCACCCCCCTGGTGCCTGAGCCTGAACCCGCGCCTGCTCCTGCCCCTGCATCGGAGCCGAAGGCGCAATCCGCAGCGGTGGGCGGCAAACGTTCAACTCTCAACGCTTCTGGCCGCAGAAGATCGGTCGCTTCGGGGAAGAAGAAGGCCGGTCCAAAGGGCCCCATCATAGCATTGATTGTCGCCGTTGCTTTCTGCGCCGCGTTTGCTTTCTTCCTGATTCTCGAGAAGAACCGGAAGGCATCCAGCTCCAGTCGGTGCGTTCAGAAAAAGGTAGTGGCCGAACAGGAAGCCGTGGCCAGCGGCGGCGAGACGAAGCGCTCTACGCCCGGGGGCGTTGAGCCGGCGTCGGCACGGGTAGCGCCTCAGGCGGAGGAGAGTCAACGGTTTACTCTCAAAGGCAAGCTCGTGGGTTGGAAGCATGCTACCGCGCGCCCGGACCTGCTGCGTTTCAAGCTGGTCGGCTATAAGGATGACGGCGGTGGGAGCCTCCAGTTGCCATCGGCGGGGGTGGCGATAGAGGACGTGGATCTCTCGGGGTTCGTGGATGCCTATGTGACGATGGCCTTGATGGGGCGCTACGATGAGACGGGGAGCAAGATACGGACCGATAGAATTGTCAAGGTGGAGAGGCTAGCGGGCGCTGAGTTGCAGGCGTACCTCGGTGCGATTGAGCGCGTTGCAGCCAGGGAATTCGATACCTCGCCGAACGCCCTGCCGTTTTCAGGCACTTGGGGGCCGCGCATGTCGATCCCGTCGGCGATGCAGCCCGACGACGTGGAACACTTCAATGTGGCCCAGTTTGTGGCGCAGATCTCGCGGCTGACGAGCGCCTCCTACGTCATGGTCAACGTAACTCAGCCTGCCCATGGCAACTACTTTACCGGTCCGCACCCGGAATTGGCGAAAGTCCTGAAGCTGTCGAAGCCCGCGTTTCCGGCCCGGGATATACTGGGAGAGGTCCTGGCCGGAATCGAGAAGACGGGCAAGAAAGCCCTTGTCTATTTTGCGGCCGAAGGATTTCACGCCCATGGAAATGAGGAAAGCAGGGCCGCCTGGGACCGCCATGTGAAGGCATTGGGGATGACGCACGATGACGCCACTGGGGAGCTTCTTGTCGGGTACTACGCCGAACGGTACGGGAGACGGATTCACGGGTGGTGGTTTGACGGTTCCAACGGGTTGGATGCGAAGGAGCGCCTGCTGTGGCGCAAGCTGGTGCGGGCCGGCAACCCCGACTCGATTGTAGTCTTCAACCGGATGGCGGGTCCTCCTTATCGCTCGACGGCGCAGTGCGACTATTTCGGTGGCCATCCCACGCCCCGATCCAAGCACAAGTTCTGGGACATGATCAATCTGCCCATGATCGAGGCCATCGAGGCCGGGCCGTGGATGGACCCGGACGGGAAACCGGTTGACGACCCGGGCAACGGTGCCATGGGGCACGTGTTCATGGGGATGCAGGATCGGTGGAATTTTGGGAAGTGTGCATTCCCGCCCGCCCAAGCCATTGAATGGACCACGAGGGTTGTTGGGGCAGGGGGGATGTACACCTGGCATGCCCCGCGGACGGGGTCGCGCATGGCCGGCGGACAGTTTCGGCTGCTGCTCAAGATTAATGATGCGGTAGAGAAACTGCCGCATTTGTCCCCAGAATGATGCATCGGTATTCTCAGATGATGCTGGTTGCCCGTTGTGGGGGAGCGGAGGAGCTGGCAGGATGGTGTTGGCGATCGGTTGACGAAGAGGTTTTGACAGAACGACCGTAATGGATAGGAGATTTAGGATGATAAGATCAAAGTTGAGTTGTTTGTGTGTTTGCGCGGTTCTGAGTGGGGGCATGACGTTTGCCGCTCCAAAGCCCGCCACGCTTGCCTGCCGGGGTGGGGCGGGTAAACCCAACATCGTCCACATCCTGACGGATGACCTGGGCTGGCAGGATGTGGCGGCTTACTACCGCGCCGTGCATGGGAAGGCGTCGGTCTATGAGACGCCTCACATGGACCGGATCGTGGAGAACGGCATGCGCTTTATGCAGGCTTACTCGCCGGCGGCCACCTGTGCGCCGTCACGCGCGGCCTATATGGCGGGGCAGTACACGCCTCACACCGGCGTCCTTCACGTGATGGGGAGCACGCCGCCGCGGCCGCATAACCAAGGATCGGTCTTTATCGATGGGTTCTACCCGATGCGACTTGATCTCTCCAGACCGAACATCGGGCGGATGCTCAAAGGGGCGGGGTACCTGACTGCCCACATCAAGAAATGGCATATCGGCGGACGGAACAGCGGGTATCCGGCCCCGCTGGACTATGGCTTCGACTTCAGTTGGGGCGGCAAGGCCAAGGACTACAACGACCCCGACGTCTGGGACAAGGACATGCCGCAGAAGGGTGATTACTGGAACGGGATTTGGCAGCCGCTTAAGCCCCGGCACACAGGCTTTGCCACCTCCAGCCCGGATGACCCGTTTCGCACCGATCCGAACGATGATGATCGCCCGCGTGACGGGGTGAGTGAGCTGGCCGTGCGCTGGCTGGGCAAGGCCAAGGATTCGGGTCAGCCCTTCTTCCTCAACCTGTGTCCCTCGCTGGTTCACGGCCCGATCAGCACCCGTGATCGTAAGAGGCTTGCGTACTACTGCGAGAAGATGGGCGTACCGTTCCCGACCGATTCGGGCAGAATCACTAAGAAGGCATGGGATGAGCAGTTGGGGCAGAAGAATCCCTACTACGCCTCGATGGTGGATGGTCTCGACTGGATGGTCGGCAAGGTCTTGACTTTCCTCGAAACGACAGACGATCCGCGCAACCCCGGACACAAGCTGATCGAGAACACGTACATCGTGGTCAGCGCCGACAACGGCGCGGCCGAGGGCCGGTTCGGCACGAAGGAACGCGTGGCCGATAACTCGCCACTGCGTGCGGGTAAATCGTCCATCTACGAGGGCGGGATTCGTGTTCCGGTCATTATCCAGGGGCCGGGCATCAAGGCGGGCAGTGCCAGCGATACACCGATCAACCTGATTGACCTCTTCCCGACATTCATGGCAATGGCGGGTGTGGAGTATGAAGGTAGGACGGGAGCGTCTCCCGTCCCCCATGACGAGGCCGCGCCTGAGATGGCCGGGAAACGTTCCCGGCCTACAAAGAGCGCCTCGAGCATGGCTTCCAGCATGCTGGACCTCGACGGTTGTAACATCTACCCCCTCATGAAAGGGGAGCAGGACGAAGCAACGTTCGCCGACGGCAGCGTGCGTGACACGCTCTACTTCACCGTGCCGGTGGGTGGCACGTCCTCGAGTGCCGTCCGTAAGAAGGGGTGGAAGCTGGTCCTGAATCATGCGCCGGAGATGAACAAACGGCCGGCGATCGAGCTGTTCAAGCTCTACAACGAGGACGGTAGCCGCGCTGATCTCGGCGAGCAGGAGAACCTGGCGGAAACCTACCCGGAGAAGCGGCAGGAGCTGCTGGCAGACCTGAACGCCTGGTTCGAGGAGTTCGAGGCTCAGCTTCCATACAAGAATCCAGAGGTTGTTCCCGCAGAGCGCACGTGCCCGGGCGCGGACAAGCTCCCCAACGTGCTCGAATTGACCGAGCAGGGCAACCGTGTATCGGTTCGATTTGAGACGGGTAAGGGGAGGTCCCGGATCGTCGATGCGGCTTTCGTCTACACGGCGAACGGGTCGGACCTGTTGCGGGAAGGTGCGCATTGCGAGGAATGGTTCAGAGCTCCAGCCAAGTTAGGCGATGGAATCGCGACCGCGATTGCACCCCCAGGAATGACGCACGGGATATTCTGCCTGCGCGATGAGAACGGCTTCCTGGTCCGGTCCAAGAGCGTCCCCCCCTGGCATGGTCCCACGGGCAACACGAGATGGAGCATTGCCGACGATCCGGGCAACGCCTATGCCTGGCGCCCGGGCCTGATCTCTCTAATCAATACCGGCGCTGACGCCCGGAAGAACGCCCTCAAGCTCGGTCTGGATATCAAAGCCCTTGACCAGGCCATCCGGACCGCCAGGGGCGTCATCAAGAAACCGGTCGAAGATGAACGGTACGCTATCGCCATACGCAACCTGCGCCGCGAGATTCGTTCGCTGGAGGTACCCGAGGCAAAGCTCTCGGTGCTGAATCTATTCGTGACACCGACGTGGTGAGATATGTCGATGCGACACCTGACTCCCCACTGGTCAATCCGGCCATTGTGGTGAAGAACTGGATGGTCGGCACCGGTGTACGGGGCTAAGTGGACGGAAGAGAGCTGAAAGCCGAAGAAGTCAAGCTTGGGGATATGGAGTGCGGTGACGGAGTCACCGCTTTGGATTCGAGCGGAGCGTGACTAGGGCAAGGGGTGTAGATTGAGTAGATCGCTCTGGGTTCATTCACGCGCTCCGCGCTCGCGGAAAGCGGCGATTTCATCGCCGCACTCCAAAAATGGAGAATTGCCAGTGGCCCGAGGGATTAGAGTAAGCAAGAAGAGGAACCATACGATGAAGAAATCAATAGCATGTCTGTCGATACTACTGGGAATGAACGCGGTTGCGGCGACGCGTCCAAACCCGCCACGCTCGCCTGCTGGGGCAGGGCGGGTAAACATTCTGCTGATTCTGTCGGATGACCATGCGAAGAAGGCCATTGGGTGTTATGGGAACACGGATATCCGGACCCCGGCGCTGGATCGGATCGCTAGTGAAGGAATGCGGTTTGAGCATGCGCTTACGCCCAACTCTTTCTGCACGCCCTCGCGCGCGGTGGTGCTGACCGGGAAGTACTCCCACAAGAACGGTACCACGCACCTGAATCAAAACTTCAACGGATCGCAGCAGACGTTCCCCAAGCTGCTGCAGGCCGGCGGCTATGAAACGTCGCTGTTTGGGAAGTGGCACCTGCTTTCCCAGCCGACTGGGTTTGACCACTACTGCGTGATGAAGATGCAGGGCATGGCCATTAACCCCACGGTGTACGAGCCGCAGCATGAGTGGATTCCCTGGTCGCCGAAGGACCGGAAGAGCTGTTTCAGTGGCGGGCGGAAGCTCAAGGGCTACAACAATGACGTAATGACGACAGAGGCGCTCACCTGGCTCAAGAACCGGAAGGGTGGAAAGCCCTTCTGCATGTTGTTGCATCCGAAGCCGCCGCATGCGCCGTATACCCCGCCGAAAAAGTACGAGGAATTCCTCAAGGATGTCGAGATCCCCGAGCCGACCACGCTGCTGGATGACTATGAGGGGCGAACTCCGGAGGCCATCGCAGACATTATGACCGCAAATCGCCTGGTGTTGGGGCCGGCCTTTTTGAAACATCGCGAGCAGCTGGAGAAGCAGAATCCGGACATCACAAGAGATGAACTGACGCGCGCCATCTACCAGGAGTACATCAAGGGGTACTACCGGCTGGTGAAGTCGGTGGATGACAATGTAGGGCGGATTCTGAAGTACCTCGATGAGAGTGGTCTCGCGAAGGACACGCTGGTGATCTATACCTCGGACCAGGGCTTCTCTCTGGGCGAGCATGGACTGTATAACAAGCAGTGGATGTATGAGGGTCCGATGCATCAGCCACTGCTCGTCCGTCTGCCGGGCGTCATTGAGGCCGGTATGGTGCATGAATCTATGGTCAGTCATGTCGACCTTGCGCCGACGCTGTTGCAGTTCGCGGGGCTGCCGGTTCCTGACGACATGCAGGGCCATTCCCTGAAACCCATCCTGGAGGGCAAAGCCGAGCAGGTGCGCGATGCCTCCTACTACCATTTCTACAGCCACGGCGAGCGTTTGCCCGAAATGATCGGGGTGCGCACCGAGCGCTACAAACTGATCCACTACCCGGGCATGAAGGGCCGTTTCCAATGGGAGCTCTTTGACCTGAAGAATGATCCGGACGAAATGGAGAATCGCACCTCGAATCCTGAATACAAGGCAGTGCGTGAACGCATGGAAGAGAAGCTGCGGAAGCTGATCGAAGAATTGGATGATCCGGTTGTTGCGCCGGGATTGATGGGGGCGTAGAGGTCAGTGTTCAGTGTTCAGTGTTCAGTGTTCGGTGTTCGGTGTTCAGTGTTCAGTATTCAGTGTTTGGTGTTTGGTGCGCAAAGACCTGCGAAGATATCGAGCTGTTGATTTGGAGGATGCACGGCCCGGGGCTACTTTCGGAAATCAGTTCGCTACTAAAGAGACTTACGGATAACGTTAGGACCACAACGAAAGGAACAACAGAATGAATGCACGAAGACTGATGATTATCACAATGGCTACGGTGGCATCTGTCGCTATGGCGGACATCAAGCCTGCCGGGTTGTTTACGGACAACATGGTTATCCAGCGCGACACGCAAGCCGCTGTATGGGGTTGGGGCGACGCGGGCGAGAAGGTGACCGTGGGCGGCAGTTGGGGCAAATCGGCCTCAACGACAGTAGACAAAGCCGGCAAGTGGCAGGTAAAGCTTCAGACACCGGCTGCCGGAGGTCCGTTTACGCTTACCATCAAGGGCAACAACACCGTAGAGATCAATAATGTGCTCTCCGGTGATGTCTGGTTGTGCTCGGGCCAGTCGAACATGGCGTGGCCGGTTTCCAAGGCGAACAATCCCGATGAAGAGGTGGCAAAGGCCGACTATCCTCATATCCGCTCTTTCATGGTTGGGCGCGCGGCGGTATTGGAGGAAGCTTCGGACTGCAATGGCGCATGGGTGGTCTGTGCTTCGAATACCGTCAAGAATTTCTCAGCCACGGCCTATTTCACGGGGCGGGAGCTGCATAAGGATCTCAAGGTTCCGATTGGACTGCTCACGTCCTGCTGGGGCGGAACCTGTGTCGAAGCCTGGACGCCTCTAGCGGCGCAGACAGAGGATCCGTTTGCCAGTGAGAGCAAAGCCGCGTCTGACGTCAGAGCCAAGGGGTTTTCGCTAGAGCAGGCCAAGGCCCAGTATGAACAGCAACTGAAGACGTGGGAGGACAGCGTTGCTGCGGCGAAGGTCCAGAAGAAGCGTGCACCGCGCCGTCCGCGACTCAAGACCGATCCACGCCTGAATCAGAACTACCCCGCCAATCTGTACAACGGCATGATCCATCCGTTGCTCCCTTTTGCAATCAAGGGGGCCATGTGGTACCAGGGCGAAAGGAATGCCAAGGCGCTGGCTACTGCTGAGCATTATCGCGTCCAGTTGGATCGCATGGTGCGTTGTTGGCGCACGGAATGGGGACAGGACATTCCCTTTTATGCCGTACAGCTTCCCAACTTCAAAAAGGAGCAAGTGGCGCCGGTTGAGTCGGACAATATCTGGCCGGTGATACGCGAGAGCTTTGTGCATGTTGCCCAGAACACGCCGTCAGCCTACACCACCACCACGATCGACATTGGAGAAGCCAAGAACATCCACCCGAAGAATAAGCAGGATGTCGGTTTTCGGCTAGCCTCGACCATTCTGAACAAGACCTATGGCAGAGGGACGCCAACGACCCCGTTCATGAAGTCATTTGCCGTTGAAGGCAGCACGGTTGTCGTCAGCTTTGACTACACGGGTTCTGGGCTTATGGCCAAAGGAGGCGAGCTGAAGGGCTTCGCTATTGCTGGACCGGACAAGACCTTTGTCTGGGCCGATGCCGCCATTGCGCAGCGCGATGGCGAGGATTGCGTGGAGGTCAGTGCGGCCGCCATCAAGGATCCTGCTGCTGTGCGCTATGCTTGGGCAGACAACCCGGTTGGATGCAGTCTCTACAGCACAGAGGGCTTTCCTGCCTCACCATTCCGTACCGATACGTGGGATCTCACAGACGCGCAGCCTGCCCCGGCGAAGGCCGAATCCCTTGGCGGGAAGTCGCTCAAGCAGAACGACAGGATTGTATTCCTGGGGGACTCGATCACGGCGGCGGGTGTCAGGCCCGGTGGCTACGTTACGTTGACGTCACAGGCGATTTCCAACGCGTACGCAGGCCTGAATATTGAGACCATTGGCGCCGGCAAGGGCGGACACAAAGTACCCGACTGTCAGAGACGCCTTGATAGCGATGTGCTCCAGAAGAAGCCTACCATCGTCCTGATCTATATCGGCATCAATGATGTGTGGCATTGGACCCATCCCAGGGTGGTGGCGCGCGGGAAGAAGGGGACGACGCCGGAAGACTTTGAAAACGGCCTCAAAGACATGATCGGCAAGATCAACGCTGTTGGCGCGCGAGTCATCCTCTGCACGCCGACGGTGATCGGCGAGAAAACAGATGGCTCGAATCCCGACGACAAGATGCTCGACCAGTACTCGGATATCAGCCGGAAGGTGGCGAAGGAGAGTGGCTCCCAGCTACTTGACCTGCGCAAGGCGTTCATCACCTATCTCAAAGAGCACAATCCGGAGAATGCGGAAAGGGGAATTCTGACCGGGGATTCCGTCCACATGAATGCCCAAGGGAATCGCCTGCTCTCGACGCTTGTTCTCGAAGCGTTGAGTGTTCCGTAGAGCAAAGACCAGTGGTTAGTCGAGTGTCTCGCCTTGGCGGGAGGTGGCCTGCAATGCGTAGAACGGGTCATCGTGTTCCTTGAGCCATCGGTCCAGCTTCGTCTCCAGGTCGCGCTTGATGTCGGCGTAGTGTGGGTCGTCCGCAAGATTCGTCAACTCGTGGGGATCATGCTTCAGATCGTATAGCTCGTCTCCCCAGGGAATATGACGGTTGAGTTTGTAGTCGCCGGTGCGAATCATCCGAATCGGGTTTACCCACTTCTGCTTGCTGTAGTACTGTCCAATGACGAAATCCCGGGGGGTGTAGTGTTCCGGTTTAGAAAACAGGGGCGCGAGTGAGAGGCCGTGCGCGTTCCGGCTCGGTAGACTGCAGAAATCCCGGATGGTTGGGACAATATCGACGTTAACCACATCGGTCTCTTTGATCCGGCGCGGGGCAAGAGTGGAGAACGCCCTGGGAACCCGAATCATCAGCGGAACGCGCATCATGTGTTCGTACATGAAGGGACCTTTGAAGATCAGTTTGTGCTGCGTGTCCATATCGCCGTGGTCTGATGTGACGATGATGATTGTGTTATCCCACTGACCTTGTCGTTTCAGTTCATCCAGGATCGCTCCGACATTTCGGTCGTATAGCTCTGTCTTGCTGCGATAGCAGTCCCTGTACTTCTGCCATTCATCGCGGGGGTGGCCATGAATCGCCTTTCCCTGATCCTCCTCCATGAATTGCTTCTGGATGGGGGGCTTGCCGTCGAATGTTTCGCCAGCCCAGGAGGGTGGCATGGGGACGTCACCACGGTTCGATTTGTGTCGCTTGAAGGCGTAAACATCGTGCGGGTTGTTGATCGACACAAACAGCGCAAATGGCCTGCTCTCATCGCGTTTTGTCTTGAGAAACTCAAGGGCGCCCGACTCTGCCTTGCGATCATTGGTCGCGAAGTCATGATGGTCCCACCCCGCCGTCGCAACCGCCTTGCCGCCAAGGTGCCACTTGCCGAAATAGCCGGTCACGTAATTGGCGTCCTGGAGCTCCTTTCCTATCGTTGGTATCGCAAGGGAATTGCCTCCAGCGGCTCCCACGTTGCCCAGAACGTCAGTTGTGCTCGGGTAGAAGCCGGTCAGGAGAGATGATCGACTTGGCGAGCACTGTGGGGTGCTGCAGAAGGATCGCTCGAACACCACGCTTTCCTCTGCCAGCCCGTCCAGGTTGGGCGTGGCGAAGAACGGATCCATGAAGCCCAGCGCCTGCCAATGCTGTTGATCCGAGAAGATCAGCAGGATGTTCGGCCGCTTCGCTCCCGCTGTCTCAGCGCGAGCATATGCTGAGCTTCCTGCGACCGCAAGAGCCGCAGCTCCTGTTCTTTTCACGAACTCCCGTCTATCCATGATGCTCCTCTTCTTTGGCAAGGTTGCGCACCAACTTTAGCCGATGCTTACCGGGAGCCAGCTCTGTCGGAAGATTCTTGCCCGACCAGCCTGCCGGCACGCGCAGCGTCGCGGTCGTATTCGGCGGGACTGTGACTTCAAGCTGTAGCCTATCGCCCTTCAGCGTCCACGCACTCCTCGCCGGGCCGTACGGGGTCTCCAGCGTCGCCTCCGCCGACTTCAGGGGACCGCCGGGAAGCGGCTGAATGAAGAAGTGCTTGTAGCCGGGCTGCGCGGGATCCGGAGCCAGTCCTGCCAGGCGCTCGACCATCCAACTATTGATCGCGCCATAGGCGTAATGGTTGAACGAGTTCATGCCGGCATTGCCGAAACCATCCTTGTGGCTGTAGCTGTTCCATCGCTCCCACATGGTCGTGGCGCCCTGGTTGATCGAGAAGAACCAGGAGGGGTACGTCTCTTTGAACAGGACCTTGCGTGCCAGGTCACTGTGTCCCATATCGTCGAGAATCGAGGTGATAAACGGCGTGCCGAGGAACCCGGTGCGAAGATGATCGTCAGCCGCGTGAACCAGCTCTACCAGATGCCCGGCCGCCTTCTCCCGAAGGTTTTCTGGAATCAGCTCAAAGGCG